>NZ_LVCU01000016.1:0-3711 GCF_001647185.1 Rhodococcus sp. EPR-147 | reverse complement strand
AAGACGGCAAGGTCACCGCACTCGAAGCCTGCGAGGTCGAGTTCAAGGCCGGCAAGTTCGAGAAGGTCGAGGGCAGCGAATTCACCCTCGAAGCCGACCTGGTGCTGCTCGCGATGGGATTCGTCGGACCCGACAAGGGCGGTCTGCTGACCGACCTGGGCGTCGACTTCAACCAGCGCGGCAACGTCGAGCGCACCAACGAGTGGGTCACCAACGTCCCCGGCGTGTTCGTTGCCGGTGACATGGGTCGCGGCCAGTCACTTATCGTGTGGGCCATCGCCGAGGGCCGCTCCTGCGCGGCCGCCGTCGACACGTTCCTGCAGGGTGCGACCGCACTGCCGTCGCCGATCGTGCCCACCCAGGCACCGCAGCGGTAGGTCGCGGTAGCTTTCACGTCGCCCCCCGTCGGGATCAATGTGGCTTTGTTGCAGTCGGACCGACTGAAACTCACATTGATCCCGGGGGGTGGGCGGCCGAACCGTGTGACGGACGGTTACGTCCGTTAACCATGTGGGCATCTGATGGTCACAGGCCCCTGGCATTGTCGGGATCGAACAACGAAGCGTTCGATGACCAGTGAGGCCCCCTCCCCATGAGTGTCAAGAAGATCTGCGCCGGTATCGGCGTCGCTGCAGCTGTTGCGTCCGGTCTGGTTGTCGGAGCGGCATCGCCTGCCGCCGCTGACCCTGGCGATTGCCCGACGATGTACGTCGTGGCCATTCCGGGCACGTGGGAGACCAGTTCGGGTGCCGCGCCGAAGCCGGGGATGCTCACCGACGTCACCGATCGTCTCGGTAGCGGCATCCGTACCGACTACGTCTCGTATCCCGCCACCGCGTTCCCGTGGGAGGGCGAGGTGTACGGGCAGTCCCGTGCCGAGGCCGTCGCCAATGCGGGCGGGATGCTGAAGGCCATGGCCGATCGTTGTGGCGCAACGAAACTCGGCATCATCGGCTACAGCCAGGGAGCCGACGCGGCAGGTGATCTCGCCGCAGCCATCGGCACAGGAGTGGGCGTGGTACCCGCGGACAAGGTGGTGGCGGTGGGCTTGATCTCCGACCCGAAGCGCTCCGATACCGATGCTCTCGTGGGGCCGGCCGTGGTCGGAACCGGTGTCGGCGGACCTCGGGTGGGCGGATTCGGCTACGTCAGCCCCGTGGTGCGCACCTTCTGTGCCGTCGGCGATCTGTACTGCTCGACGCCCAAGGACGACTACGTCGCGCGGTTGGCCGGATTCTTGGCCGTGTCGTCCAACCCTGCGCCGAACGTTGCCGATCAGTACTCGCAGGAAGCACAGTCCCTGATCGCGGACCTCGCAGCGGCCGGTGGTCTGCCGGTGTTGCAGGGCCAGCTCACCGACCAGGCGAACGCTCAGCGTCAGAGGGAGATCGAGGCGTTCTACCGCTCCGGCATCCACCAGGAGTACCAGAGCTACGACGTCGAGAACGGCCAGTCCGCGACGCGGTGGTTGGCGCGCTATATCGCCGACGCGGTCTGACGGCGTAGCAGCACGAAGACGGTGACGGCACTGACGGCCATCAGGCCGGCGCTCGCGCCCGACGCAAGGTTGAAACCGTCGATGAAGGACTCGTTCGCGACAGCAGTCAGTTGCGAGGAGAACGGCTCCGGCAGGTAATCCGCCACGGCGATGGCACCGCCGATGGTTTCCCGTGCGGGATCGGCGATCTCGGCAGGGGTCCCAGCGGGGATGGCGTCGTGCATGCGGTGTCGGTAGACGGTGCTGCCGATCGTGCCGAGGATCGCGATGCCGACGGCGCCGCCCAGTTCGGCTCCGGTTTCGGACAATGCCGATGCGGCACCGGCCTTTTCGGGGGCCGCTGCGGTGAGCACGATGTCGGAGTTGAGCGTCGAGGCCGCGCCGATTCCGAAGGTCAGCACGGCCATGCCGGTGAGCAGTAGCGGCAGTCCTGAGTCGGCGCTGACGAATGCCATTGCCGTGCAACCGATGGCGATGAACAGCAGGCCGCCCGCGATGATGGTGCCGGTCCGGATCACCTTGCTCAGCGTCGGTGCGAGCACGGCACCGGCCGCGGCGGCGACAGCCGGAACGAGGAGCCACAGACCTGCTTCGAGCGGCCCCAGCCCGGCGACCAGCTGCAGGTACTGCGAGGCGAAGAGACTGAATCCGGTCATGGCGAAGATGACCAGGAATTGCACCACGACCGCTGCGCTGAAGGCACGTTCGGCGAACAGCGTGACGTCGATCAGTGGATTGGCGGCCTTGCGTTGCCGGATGACGAACACCGCACCGAGCGTGAGTCCGGCGAGGGCTGTGGTGACCGTTGCTACGTCGATCCCTTCCTGCGCGCCGTGCTTGATGGTGAAGACGATCGAGAGCATCGAGGAGATCGCGAGCACCACGCTGATCGGGTCGAATTTGCCGGGGTCGGTGTCCTTGAACTCGGGGACCAGGAGTGGGGCAGCAACGAAGAGCACCACCATGATGGGGATGTTGATCAGGAACACCGAACCCCACCAGAAGTGCTCGAGCAGAACACCCCCGATGACAGGCCCCACCGCGGCACCGCCCGCGAAACCGGCGGTCCCCAGTCCGATGGCTTCCTTGCGTTGAGTGGGATCGTGAAACATGTTGCGTATCAACGACAATGTGCTCGGAGCAATGGTGGCACCGCCGATTCCCAGCAGAGCGCGCGCAGCAAGAAGCATTTCGGGGGAGGTGGAGAACGTCGCGGCCAACGAGGCGATGCCGAAGACGACGGCACCGATCATCAACAGGGTGCGTCGGCCGATCCGATCGCCCAGAGAGCCCATGGTGATGAGCAGCCCGGCGAGCAGAAAGCCGTAGATGTCGAGAATCCACAGCGTCTGGTTGCCGGTGGGTTCTAGATCGGCCGTCATGAACGGCAGGGCCAGATACAGCACCGACATGTCCATCGACACGACGAGAATCGGCACCACCAGCACCGCGAGGCCGAGCCAATCCTTCCCGGTGGCGCGATGGTCGGTTGCCGTCTGGCTCACTGTGACTTCCCTTCCCGAATGGACACCTCAGCTTAGGTGGGTCGGGAGTACGTTCGGTGACGAAGAGCTCTCTCGCCGAACGAAGGAAACATCACCTCATGACCAACGATCTGAAGGTCGTCGCCACGATCATCGCCAAGCCGGATGCCATCGACGCCGTGCGTGACGGCCTCGCGGCCCTCGTCGCCGAATCACGGAAGGAAGACGGGAACGTCTCGTACGAGCTGTTCGAGTCGGCGATCGAGCCGGGCACGTTCATCACCATCGAGGTGTGGAAGTCGCAGGAGGACCTCGACGGTCACATGCAGACCCCGCATCTGCAGCAGGCGTTAAGCGAGTTCGGTGCCCATCTCGCGGCTCCGCCCGCCATCCATCCGCTCCGACCCGTCGGCTGAGTCTCCCCGCGCGCTCGCGTACACCAGCGCCGAGACGGCCAGCAAGGCCGCCGTGGCACCGATCGCGAGCCATCCGGTCCCGCTCATCTCGCCCGACGCGATGATGCGGGCACCGGCCGCGGTGTAACTCATCGGCATGAACGCGGCGAGGTCGCCCCAAATGGGCGCAGTCGACGCATATGCGAAGCCGCAGACGACGACCTGCACCACCAGGGCGACGACGTTGACGATCTGGCCGACCACGGCACCGAGCACCCGTTGAATCGCTCCCGCTGCGGCGAGGTAGGCCGCGGCCGAGAAGATCAGGAACGCG
>NZ_LVCU01000015.1:0-4599 GCF_001647185.1 Rhodococcus sp. EPR-147 | reverse complement strand
GACCACCGACAGCAATCGTGGGTTGCTGTCCCTGCCGAGAACTCGAACGAGACTGACGCAGCCCAGGGCTCCGAGAGCCACCAGCGCGGCGATCAGATACGGGGTGGCACCGGCACCGCCGGACGTTGTCGTGGCCACGAGATTCTGCTCCGCGGCCGCGTCGTCGGTGGCGGCAGCGGTTCCCGGCGGGAGTGCCGCGGAGGCGTCGCGCACGTTGGTGGCAATGCCGTTGACGATGCCCTCGACCGGCTCGACCGACGTCACGAGCTGATCGGTACCTGCCTTGAGCTGCTGGCCACCGTCGTCGAGCTGGCCGAGTCCGTCCCGCAACTGCACCGTGGCGTCGCCGAGCTGAGCGGTGGCCCCGAGGAACTGACTGTTCGGGTCGTTGAGCTCGGAGGACAGCTGCTGAGCACCACCTTTGAGGGTCTGCAGCTGGGCGAGAGTGTCGGGGCCGAAGGCCTGCGTGTTCAAGGTGTCGATGACGCCCCGGATCTCGCCGGAGATGGCGTCGGATCCCGGGTGCGGGAAGCGATCGACCTGGTCCGCGGTGGCGGCGAGTTTCGCGGTGAAATCGGCCTGCAGCGCCCCGAATCCGGCGAGTTGGTCGACGACCTGGTCGACGCCACCGCTGATCTGAGACGCGCCGTCACCGAGCTGACCGATGCCGTCGCGATACTGCCCGAACCCGTCGGCGAGCTGAATCGTTCCGTCGTGAGCCTGGGTGATGCCGTCGGCGAGCTGCCCGACGCCGTCGTTGAGCTGCGTTCCGCCCTCGGTCAGCTGACCGATACCGCTGGAGAGAAAAGTGATGGGCAGAGATGCGCTGTTGAGGCTGGTCCGGGCCGCGGCCAGAGGATCCGCCGTCTGCTGGTCCGGTGCCGGTGCCTGCTCCGTGTCGGCGACGGCGGTGGTGGGGGTCGCCGTGGATTCGCCACCGAGGTCGTAGCCGGTGCCGAGTGCAAAAGCACCTACCGCCACCAGAGGAAACGCCAGCGCAGTGAGAGCAACGGCAGGACGTCGGAAGATACGCAATTCACCCATGATGAGTTCGAGGCTAACTGCCAGGTTCGGCCTCGCCGACCACTCGATGGCCGTCGACGCCCCATTTCATGTCCTCTACCTGGGAGTTTAAGAGCTCTCTGTGGATTGTCGGTTCCGGGGCAACAGGTCCCACACATGCTCGGTCTCGTTCACCGAGGAGACCGACCTGGCGCCACTGCGGGAGAACAGCACACGTGTCACCGAGCAGTAGTCGATCGGGAAGCCGAGCACCTTCGGGGTCTGCAGAATGTCCTGCAGCAGGATGTTGATCACGCCGCCGTGGGCGAAGAGCGCGACAGTGTCGGTGTGTGCGCTGGCCGAGACGATGTCGGCGACGCCGGCCAGAACTCGCTGCCGAAACGCCTGCTCGTCGACCTGCTCGGGAAGGTGCCCGGCCTTGATGCGATCGAATGCCTCACGGAACTCGGTTTTGGCGGACTCGATCGGAACGTAGCCGCCGAAGTCGCGATCGTATTCGGCCACACGCTCGTCGGACTCGACGGTCAGACCGAGCCGATCGGCAAGAGGCTGCGCCGTCTGAACAGCGCGGAGTTGCGAACTCGACACGACTCGGGAGACCGGGAACCTGGCCACGGCACCCGGAACCCGCAGAGATTGTTCGACGCCGAGCTCGGCGAGAGCGGGATCGGCCGAGGTCTCCGACCGTTGCGGGAGAGCGTGCCGCACCAGAACCAGTTGCATCGACTCACCTAATCACGAGTGTTCGACCACTGCGCAGCACCATCGATCGAAATGCCGCCACCTGACGCGGCGAATCGGCCTGCGGATCCCACACCATGCCGATCCGTCTACGGGCCGCGGGTTGGGTGAGCCCGATGTCGACGGTTCCTCCTTCACCGCTGTGCGAGCGGATTCGCGGCAGTATGGCGATGCCGAGACCGGCCCCGACGAGGCCGCGCACCGTGTGGGTGTCCTGCCCCTCGAATGCGATGCGCGGGCTGAAACCGGCGTCCGCCCACAGCTCGTCGCAGATCGACCGCATGCCGAAACCGTGGCCCATCGCGATGTAGTTCTCGTCGGCGGTGTCGGCGAGATCGACCGATCTGCGTGAGGCGAGGCGGTGATCGGCCGGAACCACCAGCATCAGCCTCTCGTCGTAGAGCTGGAACGAATTGTTCTCGGTGTGCTCGGCGCTGAGGGAGACGAATGCCAGGTCCGAGACCCCGTCTTCGAGACGGTCGAGGCAGCGTGCGCGCGCACCCTGGTCCAGATCGAACGTGACGGCCGGGTGGTCGACGCGGAACTGCCGGATGAGCGCCGGTACGACGTCCTCGCCCAGGGTGTTCTGAAACGCCACTGCGATGCGGCCGCGGGCCCTGGCGTCGTGCTCGGTCATGGCGTCGATACCGGCGTCGATGTCGCTCAGCGCGCGCTGAAGATAGGGAATCAACACTCGGCCGGTGCTGGTGAGCACGATGCCGCGGCCGCGTCGTTCCACGATGTCGACGCCGAGGATCGCCGAAGCACGGGCCACCTGACGGCTGACAGTGGGTTGTGGGACGCCCAGGACGTGGGCGGCGTCGGTGATGTGCTCGGTATCGGCCACTGCGACGAGTGTCGGCAGCAGCGGCAGCAGTTCGATCGCTTCGCGACGCATCGCCGAATCATATCGCCGATGAATCGGTTTGCCGCCTCTCATGCATTGGACGAATACCGTGAGCACTTCTAACGTGATCTTCATGACTACGACGCAACCCGAGGTCCTCGAATGGGAGGGACACCCCAGGGGATCGCGCGAATACCGCCGGCTCGTGCTGGCGCTGCTGTTCGCCGGAGTCGCGACGTTCGCTCAGCTGTATTCGGTGCAGGGGATCCTGCCGCTCATCGCCGCCAATCTCGACATCACGCCGTCGCTGTCCTCGCTCGCCGTCGGACTTGCGACCGTGGGCGTTGCGGTGTCGGTCATTCCCTGGTCGGTGGCGGCCGACCGCATCGGTCGAGTCCGGGCCATGACTGCGTCGATCCTCACCGCCACGACGTTGGGACTGCTGGTTCCGCTCTCGCCCTCGCTCGAAGTGCTGCTGGTCGTTCGATTCTTCGAAGGTGCTGCACTGGGCGGTCTCCCGGCCATCGCGATCGCGTATCTCAGCGAAGAGGTGCACCGAAACCACACCGCGCTGGCGGCGGCGACGTACGTTTCGGGGACGACGCTGGGTGGGCTGCTCGGCCGCATAGTCGCGGGGCCCGTTGCGGAATACACCAACTGGCGTATCGGCACGTTGACGGTCTCGGTGATCGCGGCACTGGCCGCGGCCCTGTTCGTGTGGCTGGCCCCTCGGCCACGAACGGCATTGGTGCACAGCCAGATTCGTGACCTACCCGGTCGGTTGTGGGTCAACCTGCGCGAACCGGGGATGGCGGCACTCTACGGCCAGGGATTCCTGCTGATGGGCGGCTTCGTCGCGATCTACAACTTCCTCGGATTCCGTTTGGAAGCCGTGCCTTTCGGGCTCCCACAGTCCCTGATCAGCCTGATCTTCGTGGCCTACCTCAGCGGTACCGTGTCCTCGCGGGTAGCGGGCAATCTTGCGACGAAGCACGGCAGATCGGTGGTGCTCGCCGGATCGACCGCAACGATGATCGCCGGAGTGGCCCTGACGATGGCGTCGAACCTCGTCGTCATTCTGACCGGCCTGGTGATCCTGACCATGGGATTCTTTGCGGCCCACGCCATTGCGTCGGGATGGACCGGACAGCGCGCCGTGTACGGTCGCGCGCAGGCGACCTCGCTGTACAACCTCTTCTACTACGGCGGATCCTCCGTGGTCGGATGGATAGGCGGTGTCGTGTTCCAGTCCCTGGGTTGGAACGCGTTGGCGCTGTTCGTTATTGCGTTGGCACTCATCGCAGGCGTGTGGGCTGCATGCTTGAACGGCCGACTGGGGCGACCTGTTTCAGAAGGTTGATGCGCTTCCGGCAGCGATGGCAAAGATGATGATCGCTCCCACGATGACGACGAAGAGTGCGATCGACACGTAGCCGACGATGAGACCCGCTGTCGCGAACCCCGACCCACTCTCGCCGGTGCGCTTGATCTGACCACGCGAGATGTGGCCGCACACCACAGCGCAGATCGATGCAAGCAACGGAATGAACGTCAGACCCAGAATCGCCAACACCAGCGACACGATCGCCAACGTGTTGGTGGGCGCGGGAGCCTGATACCCGCCCGCATACGGCGCATTCCCGTACTGGGGGTTGGCGTATTGCGGGTTTTGGTAAGGGGGGTTCTGGTACTGCGGGTTTTGGTATGTGGGGTTCTGGGGCTGGGCGTTCGGATCTCGATACGGAGGATATTGCTCCGAACCCCCATACGACTCGTCCTTCCTGGACGCGTCGAACGAGTCGCTGCCTTCACCCTGCGGATAGCCCATGGCGGGAGTGTGGCACCTCGAGACAGCCGTCGCAACAGTTCTCTCGCGACGCTACGTACCGAGTTTGCCCCAGCCCACGTACGCGTCGACAGTGACGTAACCGGTCACGCGCGGCTGATCCCGAACCGGATACGGATTGCCGGTGTAATGCGTCGAGATG
>NZ_LVCU01000014.1:0-18462 GCF_001647185.1 Rhodococcus sp. EPR-147 | reverse complement strand
ACCGAGATCGAGACCTTCGGATTCGCCCTGATGTGCTCGAGACGCTTCCGAGACGCATCGAAATTGAGCACGACCTTCCCGTCTTCCCACAAATACCACGTGGGTGCGGTGATCGGCGTCCCATCGGCACGAACCACCGCCATGACCGCAGGATTGGCCTTCTTCAACAATTCAACAGCGGCATCGGGCAACGGAGGCTTGGGCATACGACAACTCTACGACTCAACCCCCGCTGCGGTCCTGCTTCCGCCCACACCGCCCCCGAAGTCCACTCGATGTGACATTGACTGCCGAAAAGGCCACTGAATGTCACATCGAGTGCACTGGGGGCTGCGGCTGCACTCGGGAATTGGTGCAGCGCGGGTGGATGTGCGACTACAGGTTGGGGAGTTTGACTACCTGTCCGGCGTAGGAGAGTCCGGCACCGAAGGCGAGTAGCAGTGCTGTATCTCCTGCTTTTGCTTTGCCGGTGCGCAGGAGTTCTTCCATGGCCAGGGGGATCGAGGCTGCCGAGGTGTTGCCGGTTTCGGCGATGTCGTTGGCGACCGGGGTGCCGTCGGCGAGGTTCAGGCTTTTGGCCAGCAGTTCGGTGATGCGGCTGTTGGCCTGGTGGGGGATGAAGGCGTGCAGTTCGTCGGTCTTGATGCCGGCGACGTCGAGGACTCGCTGCGCGGCCTTGCCCATTTCGAATGCGGCCCAGCGGAAGACGGAAATGCCGTTCATCCGAATCCAGGGCCGCTCGAGGCCCTCTTCGGTGATGTAGTCGTACCAGTCGGTTGTCTGGACGATGGCGTCGGATTGCGAGCCGTCGGAGCCCCAGACGGCGGGCCCGATCTCGGTTTCGTCGCTCTGTCCGACGACCACGGCACCGGCGCCGTCGGCGAAGATGAAGCGGGTGGTGCGGTCGTACGGGTCGGTGGTGACGCTGAGCTGTTCAGCACCGATGACGAGCACGTACTTGGAGGTTCCGGCCTTGACCAGGTCCGATGCGACGGCGAGGGAGTAGCAGAAGCCTGCGCAGCCGGCGCAGATGTCGAATGCGGCCGGCCCCTTGGTGCCGAGTCCGTGCGCTACTTTCGCCGCTGCTTGGGGTGTCAGTTCGAGATGCGTCGAGGTGGCGACGATGACGGTGTCGACCTGGTCGGCCGTGATTCCGCTGGCCTCGAGAGCCTTGCGGCCTGCCGCGATGGACATCTCGACGACGTTTTCCTTGGGTTCGGCGAAGCGCCGGTTCTTGATTCCCGAACGCGTCTGGATCCACTCGTCGCTCGAGTCGATGAATTCGCAGATCTCGTCGTTGGTCACGACTCGCTCGGGGCGGTGAACGCCGAGTCCGAGTAGTTTCGACTGTCGTCCCTGCGTCGTGCTGATCGCACCCATCTTCAATTTCCTCTCGTGCTACCGCGCCATCGCCGAGCTTCGGCTCGGGTCTTGGGCTGCGGGCTCGGTGACACACGTTACGTGCGTCGCCGCGAGGGGTTCACACCAGTTCGGTGATGAGGGCCGCGACCTCGGCGGGCTTGTCGATCATGGCGTGGTGGTGGGCGGGCATGACGACGGTGAAGTCGGCACGCAGATACGCGGCGAGCTTGCGTTGAGTTCTGATCCATCTCTTGCCCCACGGAGAGGGTCGTCCGGTGTGTGCGGCCGCAACGATGACGGGCACGACGAGTCGGAACTGCTTGCGAATGCGGTTCAGCTCGACGGCGAGATCCGGGTAGACGACGTCTTCGGTCAGCGCGGCGGCGAGGTAGGTGGGTCGGCGATAGATGTCGTCGACCCAGTCGAATGTCTCCTGCGGCGTGCCGTCGGGCGGCGTCGCCTGATTGAGGACGCGGCGCACGCGCGGTCCGAACAGCTTCTGCACGCCGGTTTTGCTGAGCACGGTTGCGATCAGGTGTGCGGTCTGGATGCGCACGGTCGGCGGGATGAAGCGGCGGGGGTCGGATTCTGCGCTGGAATCGAGCAACAGAATCCCGCGGATGCGCGACGGGTACAACCGGGCGACGGCTTCTGCGTAGAAGCCGGCAATCGAATGACCTGCGACGACGGCCGGCTCGGTGAGTCCGAGTGCGTCGAGGACGCCGACGATCCTGTCCGCCTCCCCGCGGACGGTGGGGGTGGCTCCGGCCGGAAGTGGATCGCTGAGTCCGAACCCGGGGCGGTCGAGAACGACCACGTGATGGTGTGCGCTCAGGATGTCGACGGTGTCGTTCCAGTCGAACCAATTGCTGCCGAGGCCTCCGCAGAGGACGACCGTGGGGCCCGTTCCGCGGACGAACAGATGTAGACGTTGTCCGTCCACCTCGACGTACTGACCGGGAGGATGTTTCACGGGAAACAACGCGCTGCGTTCGACTCGATCCCCGCTGTCCATGTCTGGTTCTCCACGATGCTTTGCCGACCTGTCGTCTGTTTCACGCTCCAGTTTCCATCATCTTGCCGGTTTTGCACACCTGCCCTCGCGGACCGGTCGCGCAGGAAGGTCATTGACGTGGCTTGGCCAGCGGAAATGCGAGCGTCTCGCGAATACTGCCACCGGTGATGAGCATGACGACCCGGTCGACGCCCATGCCCAGACCACCGGTCGGCGGCATTCCGTGCTCTAGTGCCTGCAGGAAGTCCTCGTCCAAGCTCATGGCCTCCTCGTCGCCGCCGGCCGCCAGCAGCGACTGTTCGGTCAGGCGCTGCCGTTGATCGACCGGATCGGTCAGTTCGCTGTACGCGGTCCCCAACTCGACACCCCACGCCACGAGATCCCACTTCTCCGCCACTCCAGGGATACTTCGATGCGGCCTCGTCAACGGCGACATCGACGTCGGGAAGTCCTTGTAGAAGGTGGGGAATTCGGTGTAGTCCTCGACGAGATGCTCGTACATTCCCTGTGCGACGGCTCCTGCATCCCAGGTCTTCTCGTACGGAATGTCGTTCTCGTCGCACAGACGCTGCAGTTCGTCGAGGGGAGTCGACGGTTCGACGGCAACGCCCAACTTCTCCGCGACGGCACCGTGCAGCGTCTTGACGGGCCACTCACCGGAGATGTCGATCTCGATCATCTCCCCGTTCGGACCGTCCGGGCGCAGGACGATCTCACGTCCGTGCGCCGCGACGGCAGCCCGCTGAATCAGCTCACGGCACAGCACCATTGCGCGTTCGTAGTCGCTGTGAGCCTCGTACGCTTCGAGGATCGTGAACTCGGGATTGTGTTTGAAGTCCGCTCCTTCGTTGCGGAACACCCGCCCTATCTCGAACACCTTCTCCATGCCTCCGACGCACAGGCGCTTGAGATACAGCTCCGGGGCGATGCGCAGGTAGAGATCGAGGTTGTAGGCATTGATGTGGGTGACGAACGGCGCGGCGTTCGCGCCACCGTGCACCTGCTGCAGAATCGGGGTCTCGACTTCCATGTACCCGCGCTCTCCGAGCGAATCACGCAGGGATTTCACCACATTCGAGCGCGCGATCAGCAGAGCACGAGCATCCCGATTGATCGCCAGGTCCACATACCGTTGCCGCACCCGCGCTTCCGGGTCGGTGAGACCGCGATATTTGTCCGGCAGCGGATGCAGGCACTTGGCGTTCATTCGCCAGTCGGTCGCGAGCAGCGAGAGCTCGCCACGCCTGCTGTACCCGATGGCGCCGCTGACCTCGATGAGGTCACCCAGGTCGAAGTCGGCATCGAATTCTTCGATTCTGTCGCCGACGCGTTCGCGGTCGAACAGCACCTGGATGTCGGCCGACCAGTCTCGGATGACGGCGAAGGACACGCTGCCGTAGTCACGGATACGCAGAATGCGTCCGGCGATTCGCACCGTCGTGCCCTGCGGCGACGCCACTGCCGCCTCGACGGTGTGGGTCGGGGGATAGGCGACGGGATAGCCCTCGGTGCCCTCGCGTTCGAGGCGATCGAGCTTCGACATGCGCACGCGAACCTGGTCGGGACGCTTGCGGCCCGGCGTCGGCTCGTCCGGAACGCTGTCGGGTCCACTGCCGTCGGGATGAATGTCGTCGGCGTCGGCCAGAGCGGCGGGGACCGCAACGTGGGAACCGGTGTGCTTCGAGGCGCGTCGGAAGGTCGGGAGAGTCAGAAAGCCTTCGGCGATGGCCGACGCTACGCCGACCTTGGGCAACACCCGATTGTCGGCGAAGCACAGATAGCGCGGCTCCCATTCCGGCAGATACTTCACGTTCGAGCGATACAGCGCCTCGAGCTGCCACCACCGGGAGAAGAACACCAGCACGCTGCGCCAGATGCGCAGCACCGGTCCGGCACCGATCCGGCTGCCCTCCTCGAACGCCGCGCGGAACACCGCGAAGTTCAGCGAGATCTTGCCGACACCGAAATGATCTGCGCTGGTGGCGAGCTCGGTTACCATCAACTCGATCACCCCGTTGGGCGACGCCGGATCCCGCCGCATCAGATCCAGCGACGCACCGGTACGTCCCCACGGCACCAGCGAGAGAACGCCGATCACCTTCTCACCCTGAACCGCCTGCACCAGAAGACAATCGTCGTCGAGAGGGTCACCCAGCCGGCCCAACGCCATAGAAAAACCGCGCTCGGTCTCGGTATCGCGCCACGCATCCGCGCAGGCAATGATCTCCGACATCTCCTCCGACGAAATATCCCGATGACGACGCACGGTGACCACGACACCCGCTTTGCGAGCCCGGTTGACCGCCTGACGCACGGGGCGCATCTCGCGTCCATTGAGGTTGAAATCTTTGGTTTTGAGGATTGCTTCGTCGCCGAGTTCGAGGACGCTCAGGCCGGCCCGCTTGTATGCGGTGGCCCCGATCTCGCTGGCCCCCATGACAGCTGGGGTCCAGCCGTACTTCTCGGCCAGGTCCAGCCATTCCGAGATGGCATGCGGCCAGGCCTCGGGATTGCCGATCGGGTCACCACTGGCCAGACACACCCCGACCTCGACGCGATACGTCACTGCAGCCTTGCCGCTGGTGGCGAAGATGACGCCCTTGTCGCGGCGGGTGGCGAAGTAGCCGAGGGAATCGTCGGAGCCCCACTTGTCGAGCAGACCTCGCAGGGCGGACTCGTCGCGACCGGTGAGCGCATTGCTCGACCGCTGCGACCTGAACAACGTGACGATCGCCCCCAGCAACGCCAACGCTCCGAACAACCCCAACGCCGTGTTCACGATTCCGTTCGGCCTGCCGTCGAACTGCTCGTTGTCCACCGTCGCCAACGCCGTCACACGATTGAACGCCCACAGGAACGTCTGACTCTCCGGCAACGACCCGGGGAACAACGCAACCAGCGCCCAGCCGATGAGCGTCCCGACGGCCGCTCCGAGGACGAGCACCCCGAGCGCCTTCCACAACGCACCGCGACGCACCCGCGTGTAGAACTCCTTGCGCGCAGCGATCAACACCCCCGTCACGACGACATGGACAGCCAGCGCAACCCACGAGTTGACGTTCCCGTCCTGGATGCCCTCGACGACATTGGTGATCGCCAACAACACCAGATAGACCGTCAGCAACCACCACGCAATGCGCTTACGACTCGCCAACGCTGCAGCCAACAACCCGACGACCAGTGCCCACGACAAACTCGTATCGGGCGCATCGAAGTAGTAGTTGTCCACGTACTCGCGAGGAACATGAACCAGATAACGAAGAGTGGGCGACAGACTCCACAGAAACAACAACACCGCGAACACGCCGAGCACCAGCCCGGCGATATGCGGAACCTCACTCAACCGACCGCGCGCGGGTGGCACGAACGACCGCGGAACCATGGACCCGGACCGCTCCGAGGAAATCGCTGTCGCCGTCATATCTCACTCCCGAAGTCAGAATGCACTTGTGCAAAGTAGACGGTATCCCCGCCAACGCGAGTCAGGTGTCCATTGCCCGCACCCCCGCTCACTCAATGTGACCTTCAGTGGCCTTTTCGCCAGTCAATGGCACATCGAGTGGACCCCGGGTCGAGTGCGGGCAGCGGCTTGCCGAGTGCATTCGATCGCGGTGGGGCACTCCTGGGCGGAGGTTGTCCACAGGGCACCAGTTATCCACAGGGCAATGTGTTCCCCATCGTCGGGTCGGATTCGGGGTGCCTGGATTGTGCATCATCAAGGGCATGAAGCGGGGTGGAGCACGAATCGATGCGAAGGTGATTGCGGCTGCGTCCGATCGCGGTTTCATGAGGACAGCGCATCTCCTCGAGCTCGGGGTGGCGTCGAAGACAATTGTTCGACGCACCCAGCCGGACGGCAGCTGGTCACGGGCACTACCTGGGTTGGTGTTCTTGAAGAATCGCTCGCTGACGCCGATGGAGCGCGCCACCGCGGTGGCAATCTACTGCGGCAAAGATGCTGTCATCAGCGGTCGGGCAGGGTTGGCGTTGCATGGATTGGGCACGTCGGGCTCGTTGGAAGAGACTTTCGCCCTGATTCCCGAGCCGCAACATCGGAAGTCCGTGAGTTTCGCTGTGGTGGAGCGAACGTGGCGAATGCCGACGGCGGAGTTGAAGTCGGGACTCCGCGTTGCGCCGATCGTTCGGTGCTTGTGCGATGCGGTTCGGCGAATGAAGAATTCCGACCAGTGCATGGCGCTGATTGCCAACGTCGTGCAGCGAGGCGCGGCCACCGTGGATGCGATCATGAAGGAGCTAGACGCCGGTAGTACACGAGGAACGGCGATGCCACGACGGGTGTTGCGGGAGTTGGCAGCCGGCGCGCATTCCGTTGCCGAAGCCCAGGCCCAGAAGCTGTACGCGCGCAGTGGACTTCCGCCGATGCAGCACAACGTGGTCGTCCACGACGAGCGGGGAAAGTTTCTGTTGATCGCCGATAATTGGCTCGACGACGTGGCATTGGATTGGGAGATCGATTCGCTGGAGCACCACCTCTCGCCTGCGGCACACAAGGCGAAGGTGGCGCGTCGTGAACGAGCGCAGAATGCCGGCCTCATCGTGGTGACACATCTGCCGAGTGATATTCGGGATGATCCGGAACGCGTATTGGCCGACCTTCGGGCGCGCTACGAGCAGGCCAAGGCTCGACCGCGACCGAACGTCACGGTCCGACCGCGAGCGGATCAGGCTTACCGCCGGTCGGGCTGATACACCCAGACCATGTGCTCGCCGGTCTCGGACGCAGCGGTGATCGGTTGATCCTCGATTCTGTCCAGAACGAAGCCAAGCCGTCTGGGTACGGCCTGACTTCTGAGATTCGCTGCATCACAATGAATTTCAACTCGGATGATTCCGTCCAGCCTCAAAGCCTCCCGCATGAGCGCCGCGACGGCCTCGCTGATCACCCCACGTCCCTCGGCCCGGGAGTCGAGCCAGTAGCCCAATTCGATTCCGTGCGGGCCGATTCGGCGATGCATCCCGATCTTGCCCAAAAATGCGCCGCCTTCGAGGTCGAAGATTCCGTAGTCGAACATCTTCCCGGCATCCCACTGCTCGACGGCGTCGGCGATACGAGCGAGTTGCGCCGACGTTCGTGCAGCTTCTTCGGTCGCCCACCCCATCCAGGGCGAAAGGTGAACGAGATTGCGGCCGATCACGTCGCCAACAGCACCGGCATCGTCGGACTCCTCGCGACGAATGACGAGGCGATCGGTCACAATCCGTTCGGAAGGCGCGTCGTGCATGGTCAGCAGTGTGTCAACAATGCATCCAACTGGCCATCGAATTTCATTGCACTGTCACCCGCCCGCAGTCCACTCGATGTGCCATTGACGGGCGAAAAGGCCACCGAATGTCACATTGAGTGGTCAAAGGGGGCAGGGGCAAGGGCGGGGTCAGGAAGCCGACCAGGATCGCCAGGACAGTTTGTCGATGATGATGACTGGACCCTCGGGTCTGTTGTTTTTGTATTGACTGTATTTCGCGACCAGGGCGTCGGTGGCCGATGTGCTTTCGGCGCTGGAGGTTTCGGCGATGTGGGCGCTTCCGTCGGCGCGGATCCACCAGAGTTGGGACCAGTCGTCGGTGTAGTGGTCGACGATGAGGCTGACGGCGGGGTCGGCGCGGATGTTGTCGAGGCGCTGGAGTTTTCGGGTTGTTTTGGGTTTCCAGTCGATGGCGGTGTAGATGCGGTCGCCGGTGGGGGCGACGGCGAAGACGATCGGTACCAGGTGTGGTGTGCCGTCGGGGTTGATGGTGGAGAGTTGGGCTCGGGGTGCGTCGGTGAAGCGTTGGACTTCGTTGTCGATCTTCACGTTCGGTTCCTCGGGTTATGCGGATTCGCTGTGGGTGCTGTGTCGGGTGATGAATTGTTCGAGTGCCGCAACGGGCATGGGGCGTCCGAGTAGGTGTCCTTGGCCGAAGGTTACGCCCATGTCGGTGCAGACCTGGAGTTGTTCCGGTGTCTCGATTCCCTCGATGACGGTGTCTTTGCCGAGGGTGGTGGTGACGTCGACGAGGGCTGTGCAGAGTGTGGTCATGGCGCGGCGTCGGTGCAGGTTGTCGCTGTCGAGGTGTTGGGTCAGCGATTTGTCGATCTTGAGGGTGTCGACGGGGAGGGTGGCGAGTCGTTCGAGGGAGGAGAAGCCGGAGCCGAAGTCGTCGATGGCGATGAGGACGCCGTGGCGTTGGACGTCGCGCAGTTGATAGTGGACGGCGTCGAGGTCGTGCAGTGTCTGTGATTCGGAGAGTTCGAGGGCGAGCCGGCCGGGTTGGATGCCGTAGGTGTCGACGATGTCGATGACGTCGGTGGCGAGGCTTCCGGTGGCGAAGTGGGCTGGGCTGATGTTGACGCCCACTTGGAGGTGGATGTTGCGGGTCTGCCAGTCGGCGATGGTGTGCGCGACCTCGGCGAGAATCCACATGCTCAGTGGGACGATGAGGTCGGCGTCCTCGGCGAGGGGGATGAAGGTGTCGGGCATCAGTAGGCCGAGTTCGGGGTGGTTCCATCGGATGAGTGCTTCGGCCCCGACGACCGTTCCTGTCGTGAGCTCGACGATGGGTTGGTAGACCATCGTCAGTTCGCGCTCGACCATGGCGATGCCGCGCAGTCGTTCGATGAGTTCGAGTCGGGTGCGGTTGGTGTGATGCAGCTCGTCGGTGAAGACGTGGTGTTCGTTGCGTCCGACGGCCTTGGCGGCATGCATTGCTGCGGCGGCGTTGTGAACCAGTTGGGTGGCGCTGATGTCGGTGTCGGTGCTGGAGGCGACTCCGACGCTGGCTGTGAGGGTGAGTTGGCGGTCGCCGAGCTCGAAGGCGGGCTCGAAGATGCTCGCGAAACCGGCCGCCAGGGCGCGCGCGGCTATGGAGTGGGAGCCTCGGGCGATGACGACGAATTCGTCGCCGGTGAGTCGGCCGATGGTGTCGCCGGGGCGGGTGGAGGCAAGGAGGCGATCGGCGATCATGCACAGCAGGTCGTCGCCCTGCGCGGGGCCGAGGGCGTCGTTGAATTCTCGGAATCCGTCGATGTCGACCAGCAGGACACTGAACTGGCGACCCGGGGTGCGTCCGTCGAGCTCGGCGGTGATGAGGGCAAGAATCTCGTCGCGGTTAGGGAGTCCGGTCAACGCGTCGCGCTGGGCCGCAGTTCCGGATGCGGTTCCGGACACAGCGGCGACATGACGGGGCGGCGCGTCGTGCTCTCGGCTCATTGTTCCCCCTCATGGCCGGATAGCCACGAGCGATACTAGCCCACGAGTCTGGTTCAGCGCCATAAACAGGGAACATCCCCTTTTATGGAGCTATTAGATCATGCTCTCCTTGGTTTGTCGGCCATTTGCGCGTCCTGTCGACAATCGTCTTTCGATGCTCCAGATCGCATCGTCCACGGTGTCGCTGAGTCCGAGAACCCACCGGGCCGCCGACCGACCCTGATCGAACAGCGACTGCGCGACGGTGGTCAATCCGGCGTCGGCTGCGGCGGGGGAGTCGTCCCATCCGGTGACGGCCAATTGCTCCGGAACGTCGATTCCGGATGCGGCCGCGGCGTCGAGCACTCCGAGGGCAAGTTCGTCGCTCATCACGAGCAACGTGTCGATGGCATTGTCCTGCAACAACAGTCGCGCAGCTCGGTCGCCTTCTGCGCGGGCGTTGTCGGTGGTGAACAGTGTCGGAACCGTCGACCAGTCGAGTCCGAATTGCACACAGGCGTCCCGATAGCCTTCGAGACGTGCTCGGGTCACCGGCATCGAGATGTCCGACGCGTCCGCGCCACGCACGATCGTCGATTCGCGTCGGGTATCGGGCCGGAGAGCGACGATGGCAGGGCGAGATCGGCTGTTCAACGCGACGGTGGCAATGGTTTCGGCTGCCGCTCGGTCGTCGATGGTGATCCAGTTCAGGCCGGGATGGTCGGGCCCGCCCTGGATGCACGTCGGCCTGCCGGTGTCGACGAGCACGTCGAGCAGGGGGTCGTTCGTCTCGGGGGTCCACACGACGTACCCGTCGACCTGTGCGTCTCGGATGCGTGAGTTGTCGGTGTCGCGGTGCAGGTTCGGCAGCATGACCAGCGCGGTGTCGGCGTCCAGACATGCTTCGGCGATACCGGACAGAAAACGTCGAGCCTGGGGATCCTCGAATGCATAGGTGAGCTTCTCGCCGAGGACGACGCCGATGCTGTTGTGCCTGCCACTGCGTAGCGACCGGGCCGTGCGGTTGGGGCCGGCGTATCCGAGGGTGGCGGCTGCCTCGTACACCCGATCGCGTGTGGCCGCCGATACCCGGCTCGGTCGGTTGTAGGTGTACGAGACGCTCATGGTGGACACGCCCGCGGACGCTGCGACGTCAGCCATGGTCACCCGAGTGTTCACCGGCCCACTGTAGCGCGCTGTAACGACTGTGTGTAACGATACACAGCATGTCGTCGCCGCTACCGAAACTGCTGGTGCTCGCCGCAGCCGCATTCATCTACGTCACTGCGGAAACACTGCCCGTGGGGTTGCTCCCCGAGATTTCCGGCGACCTCGGTGTCGGCGAATCCGCCGTGGGTCTCCTGCTGACCTTCTATGCGTACGGCGTTGCGGTGATGACGATGCCGTTGATCCGGTTCGTGCGCGAGTGGCCCCGACGGCGTCTCGTCGTCATCACTGTTGCCGCACTGGCACTCTCGCAACTCCTCTCGGCAGTATCGGTCGGATATCCGATGCTGGTGATCTCCCGAATGCTCTGCGCGGCAACGCACGGCGTCTTCTGGGCTGTCGTCGCGCCGGTCGCGGCCTCGCTTGCGCTACCGGGTAAGCAGGGCAAAGCCATCGCCACGGTGTACGCCGGTACCTCGCTGGCACTGGTTGCCGGCAACCCGCTCACTGCTGCCCTCGGCCAGTGGTTCGGATGGCGCGCGGCCGCAACGATTCTCGGTGGGGTCGCCGCAGCAATCGCGGTTGCGCTGTACTTCGTCCTCCCGGCACTACCGGTCACCCGGGCGGCTTCGGAGACGAAAAAGACACCGCGGGTGCTCGACGGCACCCTGGCCGTTCTGTGCGGAGTGACGTTTCTGGCCGTCCTCGGTCATTTCGCCGCGTACACCTACTTCTCGGTGATCGTCGACCGTGCCATCGGGTCGGCCGGCACCACTCTGACTCTGATGTTGATGTTGTACGGACTGTTCGGAGTGATCGGAATCTGGGTGATCGGCAGAACCTACGACCGATGGCCTCGGTACTCGACCATCGCCGCCCTGGGCGCAGTGACCGCTGCGATTGCAGTTCTCTGGTGCGCCCTGATCGGAGCGCCGGGCAGCTTGGCCGTGTTCGCCGTCGGCGCGATCGCCTTGTGGGGACTGGCCTTCACCACCCTCCCGGTGTGCATCCAATCGGCAGTGGTCAGAGCGGCGCCGGCCGATGCGGACAAGGCGTCGGCGATCTATGTCGTTGCCTTCCAGTTGGCGATCGCCACGGGAGCCCTGGTGGGCGGCGTGGTGATCGACCTCAGCGGCATCGTGGCCGTCACGGCTGCTGCGACGGTGCTCGTCGCCGCCGCGATGATCGTAGTCGTGTTGGCACGCACCACCTTTCCGCGCAG
Organism: Rhodococcus sp. EPR-147; assembly: GCF_001647185.1. Lineage (NCBI taxonomy): Bacteria > Bacillati > Actinomycetota > Actinomycetes > Mycobacteriales > Nocardiaceae > Rhodococcus > Rhodococcus sp. EPR-147. The sequence goes on along the minus strand of NZ_LVCU01000014.1, from coordinate 6,509 downwards.
CTACGCCCAGGAGCCGGTGGGCGCAGCGACACGCTGACCGTCGAGGTCCCCCGCACGATAGGGTCAGCATGCGACGAACGAGGGAATCCGGTGCAATTCCGGAGCTGGCGCGCAACGGTGACGGGTGAGAGCTCGAAGTCCGAATGCTCGGACGTCGTGATTCACCTCCATCCGCGGCTCCGCGACACGAGCCCTCAGCAGGAAGCTCTTCACGATGCGCACCACTCTCGCCGTCCTAGGCGCTGTCTCGATCCTCGTTCTCGCCGGTTGTTCGTCTACTGCGACAACCGACGCGGCCACCCCGACCACCGGAAACTATCCGCTGACGATCGACAATTGCGGCCGCGACGTCGTCGTCGACGCCCCGCCTCAGCGTGCGGTGTCGTTGAACCAGGGTTCGACCGAAATTCTTCTTTCGCTCGGCCTCGCCGACCGGATGGTCGGCACCGCCACCTGGACCGACCCCGTCCGCGCAAACCTCGAATCCGAGAACGCGAAGGTGCCCAGGTTGGCGGACAACAAACCCTCGCTCGAGGTGGTGCTCGACGCCGAGCCCGACTTCGTGTCCGCGTCGTTCGGCGGCACTCTCGGGCCCGGAGGAGTAGCCGACAGGGACCAGTTCGAGCAGCTCGGTGTGCCGAGCTACCTCTCTCCCACCGACTGCAACGGCAAGACCGACGACAGTGTCAACTCCGACGGCGCGCGTACGACGCCGCTCGAGATCGAGACCGTCTACCAGGAGATTCGCGACCTCGCAGCCATCTTCGACGTGCGTGATCGCGGCGAACGCTTGGTCGGCGAGCTGCAGGATCGCTTCGCGAAAGCATCAGGAGCCGTCGACGCCTCGGGTGTGACTTTGGCGTACTGGTTCGCCGACACCGATACCCCGTACATGGCCGGATGCTGTGGGTCGTCGGGAATCATCACCGGATCCGTCGGTGCCCAGAACATCTACGCCGACACCACCGACGAATGGCCACAGGTCAATTGGGAGAGTGTCCTCGATCGCGATCCCACCGCGCTCGTTCTCGCCGACCTGAGCCGGCGGAGCATCGCCGGTGATGCTCTCGACAGCAAGATCGCCTTCCTGGAATCGAATTCCGTCACCAGTCGGCTCACCGCCGTCGAGGACAAGCGGTACATCGTCGTCAACGGTGCCGACCTCAACCCATCGATCCGCACGATCGACGGGGTCGAGAAAGTTGCAGCGGCTCTGCAGAACTGGGGCCTGACCACCCCATGAGCCGGACAGATCGCGGATTGCTGATCCCGCTTCTGCTCGGTGGCCTCGTGGTGTTGGTGCTCTCGATCGGCGTGGCCGTGACGATCGGTCCCGCCAGTGTGTCGGTATCCGATGTGTATCGAGTGATACTGGGGCACATCGGGATCGGCACGGCCGGAGTGAGCCGCATCGAGGACGGTATCGTCTGGCAGTTGAGGTTGCCCCGAACATTGCTCGCGGCCATCTGCGGCGCAGGCCTCGCGCTGTGCGGTGCCATCATGCAATCGCTGTTGCGCAACCCGTTGGCCGACCCGTTCGTATTGGGTATCTCGTCGGGCGCGTCCACCGGTGCCGTCGTCGTCGCAGTGCTCGGCGTAGGCGGCGGCGCACTGTCGCTGTCCACCGGGGCGTTCGCCGGAGCGCTGTTGTCTTTCGTCCTGGTGATGCTGCTCGCCGCAGGTGCGGGTGGAGGCAACGACCGCGTCGTACTCGCGGGAGTGGCCGGTACACAACTGTTCTCGGCTCTGACGTCGTTCATCGTCATATCCTCGGCCGATGCCGAACAAACGCGGGGAGTGCTGTTCTGGCTGCTCGGCTCGCTGAGCGGTGCCGACTGGACAGACGTGGCATTGTGCGGCGGTGTGGCACTGTTGGGAATGGTGGTGTGCCTGTTCAACACCTCTGCCCTCGATGCCTTCACTTTCGGGCACGACGCGGCCGCATCGCTCGGCGTTCCGGTGAGATATGTCCGAATTCTGTTGCTGGTCATCACCGCACTGATCACGGCCGCCCTCGTCAGTGCCGCCGGAGCCATCGGATTCGTAGGACTGGTGCTCCCGCATGCCGCCCGCTTCCTCGTCGGCGCGCGCCACCGAAGACTGCTCCCGACGACGGTGGTGATCGGCGCAATCTTCATGGTCTGGGTCGACACGATCGCCCGAACGGTGTTCGCGCCACAGGAAATTCCCGTCGGAGTGGTCACCGCACTCATCGGCGTCCCGGCCTTCGCGCTCATTCTCTTTCGGCTACGGAGGTCCCGATGACACTGCACGCCAAAGACCTTCGGTGGACCCGTGGTGGGCATCCGATTCTCGACGGGATCAGCTTCGCGCCGGAACCCGGCGAGACCATCGGTCTGATCGGCCCCAACGGCTCGGGCAAATCCTCACTGCTGCGCATTCTCGCCGGCATCGTCGCCCCCGACAGCGGCGACGTGCTGCTCGACGGAGACAACCTCCGAACACTGCGTCGACGACGCATCGCCAGACGCGTGGCAATGGTCGACCAACACTCCGACACCGACGTCGACATCAGCGTCCGCGACGTCGTCCGCTTAGGCCGCATCCCACATCACGGCATCCTCGGCGGCGACGCATCCGACGACGACGCCGCCATCGCACGAGCACTCACCGACACCGCCATGGCATCGAAAGCCACCCGACGATGGCACACCCTCTCCGGCGGCGAACGCCAACGAGTCCAGATCGCCCGCGCACTCGCCCAACAACCCACCGAACTACTGCTCGACGAGCCGACCAATCACCTCGACATCCAACACCAACTCGACATCCTCACCCTCGTCGCAGGCCTACCCCTGAGCAGCTACATCGCCCTCCACGACCTCAACCTCGCCGCCATGTTCTGCAACCGCATCATCGTCCTGAACAACGGCACCATCGTGGCATCGGGAACCCCGAACGAAGTGATCACCGAACACCTGGTGCGCACGGTATACAACGTGCACGCCAGCGTCACGAATGCCGACAACTATCCACAAGTGACCTATCGCCGCCCCACCCCTTCTTCCCCTGGGGTCCACTCGATGTGACATTGACCCCCGAAAAGGCCACTGGATGTCACATTGAGTACCGGCGGAAGTGGTGCACCGAGCCGAATGCCGGGCAAATTTAGAGTTGCCGCAGTTTCTTCTCGAATGCGTCGAGGCGTGTGGTGTCCTCGAAGAAGTCTTCTTGCGAGATGATTTTTCCCCAGCTCGTGCGGACCAGCAGCACTGTGCGGTTGTTGTAGATCTGGGTGCCGTCGGCTGCGTGGGCCTGGTCGTCGAAGCGGGCGAGCAGGGTCATACGCCAGGGTGCGCCGCCGCTGTAGATTTCGGTGATCTGGCCTTTGATTCCGGCAGCGACGAAGTCCTGGAAGAATTTTTCGATGGCCGGGCGGCCGCGGTGTGTGCCCGACCAGCGGCTGTCACCATCGGCGAACTTCAGCACTGCGTCGCGATGGAAGGACGACAGCAGCGGGCGGTAGTTGCCGTTGTTCAGTGCTTCGATGTCTCGCTGCAGCTTGAGTGTCAGCGCTCGCATCAGCAGGAGCTTGAATGCGAAGGCCGTCGAGATGCCGGCCAGAAATCTCAGTTGCATGCCCATACGTTTGCCTACCGTTCACCGGCGTGTCAATCGAGATGGCGGTACGTTCGTTCGATGATTCACCACGTGCAAGTCGCTTGTCCGGCGGGCGGCGAAGACCGCGAGCGGGAGTTCTACTCTGGTGCTCTCGGCTGGCAAGAGATCGCGAAGCCGCCGCTGTTGGCGGTCCGCGGCGGCTGTTGGTTTTGCGTGCCGGGAGTGGGCGGCCCAGATGGCGAGGTACATGTCGGCATCGAGAACGACTTTCGCCCGGCGCTGAAGGCGCACCCGGCATTCGTCGTCGATGTCGATGCGACTGCTGCGGCGTTGACATCTGCCGGCTACCCAGTGAATTGGGCCGACCCTGAGGAGATCCCGGGCCGACGACGGTTCCATACCTGCGACGGCGTGGGCAATCGGATCGAATTCGTAGCCGCACAGTAATTCACAGACCTACCGAGATGGCTCCGGTCAGTATTGCGAAGCCGATATACATCAGCGACGCGGCCAGCACCCACAGGAATGCGAAGCGTTGGAAGTCGCCCAACGAGGCACGCACCAGGCCGAGCAGCACCCACAACGGTGCCGATGCGGGTCCGATCGAGTGGGCCATCTGGCCGATCACCGCAGCGCGAGCCATTTCCTCGGGTGGGATGGAATATTGCGCAGCCGATTCCGCGAGTACCGGCACGATCCCGAAGAAGTAGGCGTCGTTTGCCATGAAGAAGCTCAGCGGGATTCCGATCAGCGCGGCTGCGGCAGGGATCATGCCTTCGGAACCGTCCGGAATCAGTGAGATCAGCGCGTCGGCCATGGCGGTGGTCATACCGGTCTCGGTGAGGATGCCGGTGAATACGCCGGCACCGAGGACCAGTATGACGACGGGGACGGCGTTGGCAGCATGCGATCGGATCACGTCGCCCTGATCGGAGGGCTTGGGATGGTTGACGATCAGCACGATGATGAAACCGAGCATGAAGAGCACCAGTAGGTCTGCCACTCCCAACACCAGCAGCACCAGCAGGGTGACCGTGAGTGCTGCATTCACCCAGGTTCGCCAGGTTGCCTTCGTCAGGAGCGTTCCATCCGAGCCCTCCTTGTGCGCGCCGGAGGACACGTGCGCGGTGACTTCGGCGATGCGTTCCTGGGATATCTTCTTGCGTGCGCTGCGGCCCAACAGATATGCAAGCCCGACGATAGCCGCTGACATCAGTAGCATTGCCGGCAACATGTGCACGAAGTAGTCGGTGGCGTCGATCTGCAATACGCTGATCGCCCGGGTCGCAGCCCCACCCCACGGGGTGGTGCCGGATATGGTCCCGAGAGCCATCGTCGCGATCGTGGCGATCACCAGCGGATTGATTCCGAGTTTTCGATAGATCGGGAGAAACGCAGAGCAAATGATCATGTACGACGTCGTGCCGTCACCGTCGAGTGCGACGAGAAGTGCGAGAACTGCTGTGCCGACGCAGATTTTGACGGGATCTCCACCGGACAATCGGATGATTCCGCGTGAAATGGGGTCGAACAGTTTGGCATCCATCATGATTCCGAAGTACAGAACCGCAAACAGTAGAAGAATTGCGGTGGGAGCGACGGTTTCGATGCCCTCCACCACCATGTCCGGAAGTGCTGTCCCCTGTCCACTGATCAACAGGACCACGATGGGGATGGTGACGACGGCAACCAGGGCGGTCGCCCATTTCTTGATGACCACCAGCATGAAGGATGCAAGAGAGACGAATCCGAGAAGTGCCAACATGATTCAGCGCTCCGATTCGATGTGCTCGATCACCGCTTGCGTGAAACGCTGGGTGGTTGCGGACCCGTGCAAGTCCGCCGTGCGGGTCTCGGGACTGCCAACGGCGCTGTCGACGGCTCGATGAATGGATTGGCCTGCTGCGGTCAATCGTGCGTCGCCGCGGCGTTGTCCTATCCAGTTCAGAAGCATTGCGGCGGAGCCGATCAACGACGCCGGATTGGCAATGCCCTGGCCCGCAATGTCCGGAGCCGAGCCGTGTTGGGCTTGCGCGACGGCATGCGTGTCACCGACATTGAGTGATGCCGCCAGCCCCAAGCTGCCCGAGAGTTCGGTTGCCTCGTCGGACAGGATGTCCCCGAACATGTTGGTGGTGGCGATGACGTCGAAGGACTCCGGTCGACGGATGAGCAGCGCGGCGACTGCATCGACCAGGAGCTCTTCGTAGTCGACGTCGGGGAAGTGCTGTCGGACGGCCCTGGCCGCCTCGAGGAACAGTCCGTCGCTCAGCCTGAGGACGTTGGCTTTGTGCACCACAGTGACTTTCGATCGACGAGTCCGTGCCAGCTCGAACGCTCGACGCACGATGCGTTCGGAACCGTGACGAGTCACCTTTCGTATGGCAAGCGCCAGGTCCGCGGTGGGCATGAACTCACCGCCACCAGCAAACATGGTGCGGTCGGCGTAGAAACCTTCGGTGTTCTCCCGGGCGATCACCAGGTCGAAGCTCTTGCCGAGCGGATTCGGCAGGGCCGGGACGGTCCTGGCGGGACGAATGTTGGCGTAGAGATCCAACTTTCGCCTCAAAATTCCCGATGGGTTGACGCCACCCTCCGAAGTCGGTGGGTAGTCCAGGTGCGAGACAGGGCCGAGGATGACGCCGTCGGCTGCACGTGAGAGGTCGACGATGGCGTCGGGCATCGTTGTCCCCGATGCGTGAAGCGCGTCGAAACCGATGGTTCCGTCGGTGAAGCAGGCGGTGATCCCGTGTTGTCCGAGAGCTCTTTCGACAACCGAGGCCGTCGCCGCGCTGATTTCGGGACCGATGCCGTCGCCGGCGAGAACCACCAGTTCGACGGTGTTGTCAGGGTCGTGGGCTGGGTGTCCGGTAGTCACGATGTCTCCAGGTGTTCACGTCCGCACCGTTGCGGACTAGGCCACCGTT
>NZ_LVCU01000013.1:0-24394 GCF_001647185.1 Rhodococcus sp. EPR-147 | reverse complement strand
GAAGAGCGTGACGAGCACGGCTCGCATGGCATCCGATGCAGGGGACGGCGTCCGATGTCCGAGGCGGCACAGCAGGATTCGTCGCCGGGACAACTCGTTCAAGGCAATGGACTCGACGCCTTCGCGGAGGTATCGAGTGGTCATGGACGGTGCCACGGTGAGTCCCAGCCCTGCAGCAACCATTGCCTGAGATTCCATGTAGTCGTTGGACTCGACCAGTACCTTCGGCTCGAAACCAGCTTTGAGGCAGGCTGATCGGAACATCGTGGTGATGGAGTGCTGCGATGCGCGGACGATCCACTGTTCGTCTTCGAGTGATTCGAGGAGGAGCGGACCTCTGCGCGACCAACCCGCTGGAACCAGAAGGACGGTGGCGTCGTCGGCGATGACTTCGGTCTCGACATCGTCGACCACCATCGGCAATTCCGGGTAGTCCCATGCCAGGGACAGGTCGACTTCACGGCCCAGCAGCATGGCGTGCAGGTCGCGCAGCCTCGACGACCGTATTCGCAGGTCGATACCCGGGTGCGCCGAGCGGAATGCGGCCATGACGTCCGGTAGGAGGGACGCAGCGAAGGAAGGGAAGACGCCGAGGGTGATGTTGCCACTGCGCGCATCGAGCAGATCGTCGAGATCGGCGCGCAGGGCCGACAATTGCGTGTCGATGGCCGCAGCTCGCCCGGCCACGAGACGACCGGCTTCGGTGAGTCGCACTCCACGCGCATGTCGCTCGAGGACGGGCGTGCCGACGACGGCCTCGAGTCGTTTGACCTGCTGGGACACCGCCGATGGGGTGTACGTGAGCCGTTCGGCCGCGGCCGTCATGGACCCGCAACGGTCGATCTCCACCAGTAGCTTGAGCAGTGACAGCTCCACATCCATCCGTCGAGACTAGGCCGGGTCTGCGACGATGGAGAGCGTGACGACAGCACCTGTTCGAGTAGGTACGGTGCACTCGACGAACGAGCTGCAGCAGCGGGAGGCATCGTGGACCCGCTAGCGGCGTTCTGGCGTAACGCGGACGACTCCGATCCACTGCGGATGCGAATTCAGTTTGACCATCTGCTTGCGATCGCGTCGTACTCGGATGCTCGCGTGCTGTTCGAGCGTGCGTCGCTGGAGGACTTTCTGGGCGACGAAGAGGCGGCGGTGCCGTTGTACGAAGCGTCCCTGTCGGCCGGGCTGGATACAGACAGGGAGCACCAGGCTCGTATCCAACTTGCGAGCTCGTTGCGCAACGTCGGGCGTCCTCACGAAGCAGTGCAGGTGCTGCAGGATGCCGAGTTCTCGAACGAATACGTCGCTGCGCGTGACGCATTCATTGCCCTGGCATTCTGGGACCTGGGAGAACACGAACTCGCACTACGTAACGCGTTGCAGGCAGCGGAACCGGTGCTCGGCAAATATCGGCGAGCAGTCGGGGCTTACGCCGCCGACCTGTCCACTCGACCCGAGGAGAAGCCATGACCGCGAGCGCCTTCGACCCACACGACCTGCTCGAGCAGAGCCGCATCGGCGTGCTCGCCACCATCAAAGCCAGCGGAATTCCGCAGCTGTCACCGGTGACGCCGTTCTACGACCGGTCAGCCGGCACCATCACGATCTCGGTCACCGAAGGGCGAGCAAAGACGGCGAATCTACGTCGAGACCCCCGCGCCGCGCTCGAAGTGACCAGTGCCGACGGCACAGCATGGGCGACAGCGGAAGGAACCGTCACCCTCACCGGCCCGGGATCGACACCCGACAGCCCCGAAGTCGATGCCCTGGTGGACTACTTCCGCGCCGCCGCTGGCGAGCACCCCGATTGGAACGAATACCGATCCGTCATGGTCGCCGACCGACGAGTACTGGTGACCATCTCGGTGACACACGTCTACGGCCAATCGATCGCCTGACACCTGATCCAGTCCACTCGATGTGACATTGACCCCCGAAAAGGCCACTGAATGTCACATCGAGTGGACATGGTGGGCCGCGACGGGAGGGGAGGAGTGAAGGACGGCTATCGACTTCGTTGGACTGGAATCCAGAGTTCTCCTGCTCCCGAGGTCCAGTCGGGGGAGGTTTCCTTGACGGTCAGGATTTCCGGTCCCGGGATTGTTTCGTAGGGGTTGGAGGGGAACCATTCGCTGAAGGCGTCGGCCCAGAGTTGTTGGAGTGCGGGGGCGAGTGCGGTGTCGCTGCTCGTCTCGAATACCGCCCAGGTCGATGCTGGCACGGCGAGGGTGTCCCAGTCGGATGTTCCAGCCGAAGTGCTTGCAACGGCAAAGTAGTAGTCGAAGAGGCTGACGTCTTCGCGTTCGGGCTCGAAGCCGTCGCTGACGAAGAGGATGTCGGAAAGTTCGGGCAGGTCTGCCAGTTCGAGTAGTTTTTCCCCGGTTCCAGGGGCGAGGCTCCGGTGGAATTCGGTCATCGCGGTGTTCTCGCCGCGGAACCGCAGTGGGATTCGGGTGGATTTGCCGACTATGTGAAATGCCGGCAGTTCGGTGATGCGGTATCGCATGGTGCTTCGTCCTTCGATGGTCAGGTGAAATGTCACGGCCTGTCTGGAACGAAGGACTGCTCCGGGTCGGCGGGCCTGAGATGGCGTGATGCCGTGTAGGTCTCGGAAGGCGCGGGTGAATGCGTCTGCCGTGTAGCCGTATTTGGTCGCGACGTCGAGCACCGCTGTACCGTCGAGAATGTGTGCTGCTGCCAATGTCATGCGGCGTTGCCGGATGTAGTGCGACAGAGGCAATCCAGCCAGTGCCGAGAACACGCGTCTGAAGTGGTATTCGGATGTCAGCGTGATGCGAGCGAGCGCCCCCGCATCGATCTCGCGGTCGAGATTGTTCTCGATGTGGTCGAGTGCCGCGTTCCATCGTTCGAGCATGTGCCGGTGACCTTCCTTCGTTCTGTCCCAAACGATAGGAGCAGTGCATCACCGGAGTCTCGACTTCCCGTGCCGCGAAAGGTCGGATTCAGATGGTGCGAAGGTGCCGGTGCCGTTGACGAGAGCGCAGGCGGTCGAGTTCATCGATCGCAGACGCGTCATTCCCTGGGCACCGCTGGGCGGTGGAGTGCTGACCGGCAAGTACACCGCGGCGGACCTCGCGGTGCCGGGTTCCGATGCGCCGGCGGGTACTCGACGCGATCTTGCGAGGTCGAGCGGAACGCTGACTGCGCGGGGGCTCGCGATCGCGGACACGGTTGTCGGGGTCGCTCGCCAACTCGACGTGACTCCTGCTCAGATGGCGTTGGCGTGGACGCTTCGGCATCCGTCCGTCGTCAGCTCGTTGATCGGCGCACGTACTCCGGAACAACTGCAGCAGAACATCTCTGCCCTCGACGTCACCTTCGAGGAAGACCAACTCGACATACTGTACGCAGCCAGCGCTGTCGACCTCGGGTTCCCGCACGAGTTCCTGATGCGACCCATGGTGCGGGGCGTGACGACCGGCCGCACTACGGTTCGGCCACGTCCCATCAGGACCTGGCGAGCCGAAATCACGGCCTCGGAGGAGACCGGAAGGTCATGGGATCACCGTCGTCAACCAGTGTGAACCCGGCGCGCTCGAGCACCCGCCGCGAGGCGCTGTTGGCCCGGTGAACCTGCGCTGCCATCGGGAGACCATCCGTGTGATCCTGCGCAAGAGCGATCAGTTCGCCCGCGTAGCCACGACCCCAGTGGGCCGGATGCACCCAGTACCCGACCTCGAAGTGGTCGGACCGTCGAATCAGGCTGAGCAGACCGACGGGGTGTCGATCCTCGTTCGTGCCGATGAACCATCGCTGTACGTCCGGCGTTCGGGCGTCCCTCGCGCTCAGGGCGCGCGAGAACCGGCTATCGAAATACTCTCCACTCCAGGGTTTTCCGTCCCCGACCCATCGAACGACGTCGGGATTCGATGCCATAGAGAACAGGAAGTCGGCATCGGATCCCACGGCGGGCCGCAACAGAATCCGTGTCACAACTCTCGGATCTGCGAGGTCAGGTCCCCGCCCGCATCGCCGGTGTTGACGGTGCCTGATCGCTCGAACAGAAGTGCAGAGACTTCTTCGACGGCTTTGGGGCAGTGTTCGACGCCCGCTGGGACCACAAAGACGTCACCGGGACCGAGAACGACATCGCGGTCGCGAAGTTGGATGGTGAGTTCTCCGCTGTGGACGAAGAACATCTCTTCGGTGTCGGGGTGTGTGTGCCAGACGAATTCGCCGAGCAGCTTCACCACCTTGACGTCGTAATCGTTGATGCTGGCCAGTCGGTGAGGCTGCCAGGGCTTCTCGATCGTGTTCAGCGCTTCGACGACGTTGCGCACCTCGTCGTCCCTGCCCATATTCATGGGTTCTGCCTTTCATCGTCAGCCGATCGACTGTCGCGATGAACTCTACCGTCGATCAGCTCGGATACAGGACCGACGTGAACAGCCCGATAGACTCTGTCGCGCAGTAGATTTGCTTGCCGGTCGGTCAGCGTCCGCATCGACAGCCGGACAAGCGAGGGCAGATGACGGGCAGTACGATGCTCATGACCTGCAGACGGTATCGGCACGAAGAATCGGCCGCCATCGAATTTTCGCAAGGAGGCCCGGCCACATGAATCTCGCCGACTACGACGTCCTGAGCTTCGATTGCTACGGAACACTGATCGATTGGGAAACCGGCATCCTCGAGGTGCTCAGGCCATGGGCAAAGGAAGCCGGTTCGCCGTTGTCCGACGACGAACTGCTTGCGGTCTACGGCATCAACGAATCTCAGGCACAGCGTGATTCACCCGCTGCTCTGTACCCTCGGATTCTTGCCGACGCCTTCGTGCGGACCGGTGACACGCTGGGAATACCTGTCTCGGCCGAGTGGGCGGACACGCTCGGGGCTTCCGTTCCGGACTGGCCTGCATTCGAGGACTCGGCCGACGCGTTGTCGTCCCTCGGCGAGAGCTACAAGCTCGTCATCCTGTCCAATGTGCATCGCGACGGCTTCGCAGGGAGCAACCGTCGGCTCGGCGTGCAGTTCGACGCTATCGTCACCGCCGAGGACGTCAAGGCCTACAAGCCGGCGGACAATCACTTCGACGCGCTCGACGGACTTCTCGAGACGTTGGGTGTCCCACGATCACGACTACTCCACGTCGCGCAGAGTCTGTTCCACGATCACGTGCCTGCCAAGCGCCATGGCATCCCGTCGGTGTGGATCGATCGGCGGCACGATCGCCCCGGCTGGGGAGCAACGCCGGAGCCATCCGAGGAACACAGTGTCGACATGAAGTTCCCGAGTATGGCCGCTTTCGCCGCAGCGGCCCGCGAGGCGCGCTCGGATGCGTAAGGTCTCTACCTTCATCGGCTTCTCACTCGGGCTGATCGCGTCGATCGGTATCGTCCTGTGGGACGCCGCGCCGCGTCGAGTCAATTACGCATTCGTGGGCGGCGATTCGCAGTATTCGGAGTTCCTGGGTATGCCTGGGCAGTTGGCCACCCTCGTCGTCGGTTTGCCTGCTCTGGGCGCGGTACTCGGATTGGTTGTCGGCATTGTGATTTCAAGAGTGTCACGGATGCGCTGACCGGAGGCTGTTGTAGGCGAACGACATTCGCCCCTGGCTTTGGTGCCGTCACCAATGCCAGGCGTCGCCTCCGACGTTCTGGATCGTTCGCTGCAACACTCGAATAGTGGTGACGTACTCGTCCTGTCCGATTCCCTGCATGCGTTCGTCCTGCAGCATCTGTTGAACGTCTGCGGCTCGCCGAAATTGTGCTTCACCTTTCGGGGTGAACGTCAGGCGCAAATTCGATTCGATGATCCAACCCTTGTCCCGTGCAGACGCGATGGCCTCGACGATTGCTTCCGGCGTGTCGTTGTGCCCGATCTTCTCGACGGCCTCGGCGCGATCGGCCCCCGCGGGATGCAGCGAGATCTGGTGCAGAAGCCACCATTCAGGTTGGCTGACACCGACCTCGGCCAGTGCTGCGCGGATCCGATTTCGAATGGCGTCGCCAGCGCGTGCGGTCCAGAATCCGATGGGCTGAAGTTCGGGTGGCTGCATGGGTCTCAGTGTGTTCATGAAAGCGACGATAGAACCTCGACAAAGCTTCGGGTCAAGTACTCGAATGGACCGGACAGGCCATGAGTAGAGTCCCGATCGTGGACAGGCCATCCGGTAAAGCGCTCGTGGCAGTGCTGGCCGCCGTCGGAGCGTCGATAGGTGCTGCCGCAGCGGTGGTGTGGCATGTCGCCGTAGCCGATCCGCAGGAACTGGGCGTGACCCACGCCCGCCCGAGTTGGTTTCCCGTGACGCTCTATCTCGTCGCAGCAGGGGTAGCAATCGGTCTCGTGGCTGCCTCGTTCCTCGTCGATTCGGGTCTGCGCATCGTTCAGGATCGGCAGCACAGCCGCGTACACCTGTTCGTGTTGTTGATCGTCGTGGGCGCGGCACTGGGAGCGGGCAGTGCACTCGCCTGGACGCACTGGCCACCGCAACCAACCGAAGCCGCGTGGGATTGGTCGTGGGAGCATCCGTGGAGTATCGAGATCAACTCGCCTCCTGCAGCCGACTTCGGCTGGACAGCGACGGACGCCTACATGGCCGAAACGTATGCGACCGACGCAGTGTTTGTGCCGTATCTCGGCGACGACCTTGTCACATCGACCTTCACCCCCACCATCGGCGATCCGTGGCTGGTGTTTCCGATCGGTGGAGTAGCGATTGCAGCGTTGGCCGCACTCACGCTGTCACTCAGAGATTTTCGCCTGACCGTGGTGTCGCGTTCGGATCAGGACGCTGTGTAGCGAGTCCTATTCGTCGGTGCGGAGTTCGTCGACCAAGGTGAACAGTCGTCCCAGGTAGTCGCTGTGAAAAACCTCGGTCGCACGGATTTTGGCGTCTCCGTCGAGGCCGAATTGGAGGTTGACGAGTTCGACTCCGATGGCGACGCGTCGAGCATCGAGTTGTTCGAGTTCGGCGGCCAGAGCGTCGACCTTGGCAACCGGAGACAGTTCTTCAGTCATCCCAGAATCGTAGGTCAGCCGACGGCTGCGAGGAATTCGCTGTAGAACAATCCGAGTCCCAGTGCCGACGCGATGGCCGCGAACAGCCACAGTCGGATGATGACCGTCGTCTCGGCCCACCCGGCCAGTTCGAAGTGGTGGTGGATCGGGGCCATTCGGAACGGCCGCTTGCCGGTGCTCTTGAACGACGCGACCTGGATGACGACGGAGGCACTCTCGGCGACGAACAGGGCTCCGAAGACGAGGGCGATCAGTTCGGTCTTGCTCACGATCGACAGGCCGGCGAGGAGTCCGCCGAGGGCGAGTGAGCCGGTGTCGCCCATGAAGATCTTGGCCGGAGCCGCGTTCCACCAGAGGAATCCGATGCAGGCACCCGCGGCCGCAGCGCAGACGACGGCGAGGTCGAGCGGATCGCGTACCTGATAGCAGCCGGCGACCGAATTGGTCGCGCAGGACTGCCGGTACTGCCAGAACGTCATCACCGTGTACGCGCCGAGGACGAGCGTCATCGACCCCGCCGCCAAACCGTCGAGCCCGTCGGTGAGATTGACCGCGTTGGACCACGCGACGACGAGGAAGACACAGAACAGGACGAAGACGATCGGGGCCATGGTGAAGAACGTGGATTGGCGTACCAGCGACAGTTCGACGTTGCCCGGAGTCAGCCCGTTCCCATTACGGAACTGCAGCGCCAGTACCGCGAAGATCACCGCTGCACTGATCTGCCCGACGTACTTGCCGGTCGCCTTGAGTCCGAGGCTTCGTTTCATGCGGAGCTTGATGTAGTCGTCGAGGAATCCGACGACGCCGAGTGCCGTCGCGAGACCGAGAATCAACAGTGCCGACGCCGAGGGCCCGTCACCACCCATTGCGACGAGGTGCGAGCCCAGGTAACCGGCCCACAAACCGACGATGATCGCGACGCCGCCCATCGTCGGCGTTCCGCGCTTGGCGTGGTGACTTGCCGGGCCTTCGACGCGGATCTCCTGGCCGAAGCCCTGCCGGGTGAACAGTGCGATGAGGAATGGAGTCAACAGAATCGAGACCGCCAACGCGATTCCACCGGCGACGAGAATGTTGATCATGCGTTGAAGCCCACTCTTCCTCTGTGCTGCTGTTCCCCACCACGATGCTTATCGGGCACCGCGAATACTGTGCCAAACGAATCGGCAAAAGTCGCATTGCGTGACGAAGGCGTTACTCACCGTTGGTATGCGCTCGGCGGCATTCCGACCAATTCGGTGAACTCCCGAGTGAAGTGAGCCTGGTCGAACCACCCGTACCGTGCGGCCAGGTCTGCCAGTGGACCCGAGTATCCGTTGTCGAGCTCGCTGAGGGCGTCGTGGATCCGATACCGCCCGAGTACCCACTTGGGCGTCGCGCCGACATAACGCTCGAACAGCCGCTGCAGTCGACGAGTGCCGATGCCACAACGCTGTTCCACCTGGGCGACGCGAATCAGCGTGCGATCTCCGAGCATGGTCGCAATGACGTCCAGGACCACCTCGTACTCCGGCTCGACGTCACGGGCGTAGGGCGTGAGAACCGCATCGACGACGGTTCGGCAGTGGTCGGCATCGAAATGCCCATCCAGCTCGGCCAGTGCAGCGACGGTCTCGGACCGGAACGGGGTCGGTGGCGCTACCGGGACGTCGCGCAGTGTTCTCGCCACGGTTCCGGTGAAACTCGCGTAGCCGCCGGGCCGGAACTTGACGCCGAAGACCCACCCGGACTCGGCGAGGACGACGTCGAAGCGGCGCGTGAGGACCCCCGTCACGACCACCGGCTCGACGACGCCCTCGCGGGTCCAACCATGTTCGACGCTCAACGTGCAGGCCGGGTGCGGGAGCGTCGAGCTGTGATGAGTTGTGCCGGGCGGCAGGTCCCACTGCAGCTGCCAGTAGTTCTCGACCCACGGTTCCAACGATTCCGAACACGGTAGCCGTACGAGGTCGACGTGCTGCGCCAGCTGATCGGGCCGCAGGACGCCGGACTGGGTGGCTGTCGCGTTTTTCCTATCCGGCACGCGCGTCAGTGTAGGAGTCTGGCCCGACACGAGAAGGAGGAACACCATGACCGAAACACCCGTGGCCACGCTGAAGATGGTCACCCTGGACTGCACCGACCCTCAGGCCAGCGCGGCATTCTGGTCGTCGCTGCTGGGCTGGGGCGTCGTGCATGCGGAGCAGGAGTACGCGATGCTGCAGGGGCCGAGCAGTGCGCTCGGATTCGGTCGCGTCGACGATTATCGACCGCCGCCGTGGCCGAATGCGAACGGCAGCAAGCAGTTTCATTTCGATCTCGCCGTCGATGATCTCGATG
The DNA here is from genome assembly GCF_001647185.1 of Rhodococcus sp. EPR-147. NCBI lineage: Bacteria > Bacillati > Actinomycetota > Actinomycetes > Mycobacteriales > Nocardiaceae > Rhodococcus > Rhodococcus sp. EPR-147. The sequence continues at coordinate 15,094 of NZ_LVCU01000013.1, read as the reverse complement.
CCGCGGCGACGGCTGCCGTGGAATTGGGCGCGACGCTGCCCGAGAACCAGCCCGGTGAGACCTGGAGCGTACTCCTGGACCCGGCCGGGCATCCGTTCTGTCTGACGAACGCCGCGAACTGGGGCTGACGGTCTACTCTTTTCGTTGTGAAACCGCGCCTGGCAGGAATCGAAATCATCGTTGCCGACATGGCGTCGGCGCTGGCGTTCTACCGCGTTCTCGGGCTGGATATTCCGGCCGAGGCCGACGGTGAGCAGCACGTGGAAGTCGACCTGGGCGGAGTCCGCCTGCTGTTCGATCTACCGTCGACCATCACCTCGTTCGATCCGTCGTGGACCCCGCCCAGCGGGGGCCATCGCGTTGCGCTCGCGTTCGACTGTGGGACGCCCGACGGGGTGGACGCGGCGTGGGCTGCGGTGACGAAAGCCGGGTACACCGGTCACCTGCAGCCGTGGGATGCGTTCTGGGGACAGCGTTATGCCGTCGTACACGATCCCGACGGCACCACCGTCGATCTGTACGCGAACGTCTGAGGCGTCAGTTCTCGGCTTCGCCGGTCGGCCCGCCGGCCAGTTCGACAGCGACGTCGAGGTGGCCGAGGTGACGGGCGTACTCCTGGAGTACGTGGAAGCAGATCCAGATCAGCGTCGGCTGCTCGTCGCTGAATCGCCCACCGAGAGTCGCCAGTTCGTCCATTCGGTGTGAGTTCAGTATCTCGTCGGTGAGGCGGGTGCCGTCGTCGAGCCTGCTCAGCAGTGCTTCGGCGTCCACATCTGCCGGTACGTGCCAGGAGCCGTCCTTCGCGTCTCCCCAGGGCGCGCCGACTGCGCGGCCGAGAAATCCCCAGACGAACCACCGCTGCTCCATGTGCACCAGATGGGTCAGCATCTGCAGCGGAGTCCACTCGGATGGAACGGCCGTGCTGGTCAGTGCATCGTCGCTCAGCGAAGTGATGCGTCGAACGAGCTCCCTGCGATAGAACGCCAGGTACTCGCGAAACAACTCGGCGGGATCGGAGAGGGCGGAGCTCGGCTCGGGAAATGTCGTCAGCTTCGCCATGGTCTCAGTCGTTCCTGCGCTGCTCGCGGGCGATGCGACGCTGCTCTTCGGCCCGGGCGCGGCAACGGCGTAGGAATTCCTCGTCGCTCTCCTGCGATTGGGCAAGGGCGCGTCCGGGTTTGGCGTCGTACTCGGGGTAGGCCGACGAGGTGCGTGGTGCGCCGCTGCCACCCCAGATGCCGCCGTTCTCGGGCCGGCCGACGACGAGCCACGCGATCGATCCAGCGAGCGGCAGAACAATGACGAGCAGCAGCCACACCATTTTCGGAAGGTGGCGGATGCCGGAATCGTCGGCGGTGATGACATCGATCAAGCATAAGATGGACAGCAGCATGATCAGCAGGCCGAGGTACGGCACGGGAAATCCTCCAGGGTTGTCAGACCGTGCGGTCGGTCTTTCGCGACTATCAGATCACTCGTTGTACTGCGGATCAAGTATCCAGGTTCAGCCGAGTACCAGCAGTGCTGCGAGGGTCAGCATCATGATGCCGATCCCGAGGTCGAGTACTCGCCACGCCGACGGCCTCGCGAACAGTGGACTGAGCACTCGTGAGCCGTAGCCGAGCGCGGTGAACCACAGCACGCTGCCCAGCATCGCGCCGGCGGCGAACCACCATCGCAGTTCACCGGGCTGACGGTTCCCGATGGAACCCAGGAACACCACGGTGTCGAGGTAGACGTGAGGATTGAGCCAGGTCAGAGCCAGGCACGTGGCCACCGCGGCGATCAGGGAACCGCCTCCGTGCGCCTCCGTGGTCATGGTGGACGGCGTCCGAGCACGGTTCAGTGCCATCAGGCCGTAGACGAGCAGAAACAGTGCACCGAGGACGGTCACGACGCGTAGAGCGACAGGAAACCGGTCGACGAGCACACCGATTCCTGCCACCCCCGCCAGGATGAGGACCGCGTCGGACAGTGCGCACACCGCCACCACCGGCAGGACATGGGCGCGTTGCAAGCCTTTACGCAGCACGAACGCGTTCTGCGCTCCGATGGCGACGATGAGGGAGAGTCCGACGCCCAATCCGGTGAGAGTCGATTGTGCGGCGGCGAGCGAGGTCATGACGGCAACGCTAGGAGCCGGTCATGATTAGGTCCAGCGAATGTATTTCAGTAATGATCAGCGTAGCTTCATATTATGGAGATCGAGCAGCTCAGAGCCTTGCGGGCCGTGGTCGACGGTGGAACGTTCGAGGCCGCCGCTCGCGCGCTGTACGTGACTCCGTCGGCGGTGAGTCAGCGCATCAAGTCGCTGGAGCAATCCCTCGGTCGGACTCTGGTTCAGCGCAGCAAGCCGGTGGTGGCAACCCAGTCGGGCGTAGCAGTGCTCCGTTTGGCGCGCCAGATCGACACTCTCACCGAGCAGACTCGGGCAGAACTGAGTGACGACGGCGTCGCTGCGCCCATTTCGCTTGCCGTCAATGCGGATTCGTTGGCGACCTGGGTGCTGCCCGCGCTCGCGCCACTGGCGCGCAACACCACCTTCGACCTGCATCGGCAGGACCAGGACCGGACCGCGCAGTTGCTGCACGACGGGATCGTCTCCGCTGCAATAACCTCCGTGGCCGATCCGGTTCGTGGCTGCACCGTTCGACGCCTCGGTGCGATGCGCTACCGGCCCTCGGCCACGCCGGAGTTCATCGATCGGTGGTTCGCCGCTGGAGTGACGGCAGAGGCTTTGCGTTGTGCTCCGGTGGTCGTCTTCGATGCAGACGACCGCTTGCAGGACAACTACTTACAGCGCTTCGGTGTCGACCCACACGAGCCGCCGCGTCACCTGGTGCCGGCTTCTTCCGACTTCGCGCGAGCTGTCGACCTCGGCTTCGGCTGGGGCATGATCCCCGATCTACAGGACCGTGGCTCGCTGAAGTGCTTCGACGACAACGGGATCGACGACGTGCTGCTCTACTGGCAGCAGTGGTCGCTGTCGTCTGTCGCACTGCAGCGAGCGGCCGACGCAGTGGCAGCGGGTGCAGAACGAATGCTGCTTTAGCTCACGCCGGGGTGTCGGTCGGGACGATCTCGGGCAGTCCATCGCCGACGGGATCGAGAATCGCAGCTGATCGGGCGCCCCATCGCTCGTGAGCCGACTGCCGCGACATTCCGACGGCCGTGCCGATCGTCGCCCACGTTGTGCCCTGAACCCGAAGCACCACAACGGTTTCGATGCCATCGAGGCCGGCTGCGAGTTGCACACGCAGGCTCAACAGATGCCACGCGACGCTTCGCCGTGCGGGCAGGTCGGTCGATTGCTCGGCCTCCCAGTCCGGTGTGCCCGGCACCGGCCCTGTGCCGATGATCTCGTCGGCGATGCGACCGGCCTCGGTGGCTGCTGCCGTCACGACGGCCCGCGTCGCGGCAGTGATATCTGCCTCGGTTGCGAGGGTGATGGGATCCATGACCGACCTCCTGTGTCAGGAACAGCCTGACAGCAGGAGGTCGGATTGTCAAGAGTTACCTGACACGGGGAACGGAGAGGGCAGGCCGAAAATCGCTGTACCCGTCAAGTTGCCGTTGCTATTTTCGGCGGATGACCATTCGCTATCACGTGACCTCGGTACTCAACCGTGAGTCGATTCGGCGGCACGGACTCGACTGGCGTCGTATGGGTGCCGCTCGCGGTATTGCCGGTAGCAACCAACCAGAGCAGGCGGGTTGTTTTCTGGCAGCCGATGCGTGGGAACGTGATTGGTTCCTGGGCATGAACAACACCGGTGGACCGGTCGATGTCTGGGAAGTCAGTGGAGTCGAAGACGGTGATCTCGTGCAGTCGCCGGAGAACTTCTACTTTCGTCCCGGTGTCATTCCGAAGTCACAGATTCGGTTGGTGCAGAGGGACATCCCTCCCGATCGCTAGAGCATGCTCAGCACCCGGTCGATGGACTCGACTGCCTGTGTCAGTTCGGCTTCGGTGATGGTCAGTGCGGGACGGAATCGCACTGCAGCGTCACCGCAGCCGAGCGCCAGTACATGTTCCTCGGTACGCAACAGCTCGATCACTCGGTCGCGGGTGGTGGCGTCGGGTAGGGAGAAGGCGCACATCAGACCTCGCCCACGTACTTCGGATACCACTGTGTGTCGAGTTGCCAAGTCCTGCAACATTGTCAGCGATACGGCTCCGAGCTCACCGGCACGAGGAATGAGCTTCTCGGATTCGACCACTTCCAGGATTCGACGCGACCGCACCATGTCGGTCAGGTTGCCACCCCACGTCGAGTTGATGCGGGAGCTGACAGCGAAGACGTTGTCGTCGATGTCGTCGACGCGACCGCCGGCCATGACGCCGCAGACCTGAACCTTCTTGCCGAAGGCGACGACATCCGGGACGACGTCGAGCTGCTGGAATGCCCATGCGGTACCGGTCATTCCGGCTCCGGTCTGTACTTCGTCCATGACGAACAAGGCGTCGAACTCGTGGCAGAGCTCGCGCAGCTTCTGCAGGAAGCGCGGCCGGAAGTGGTGATCACCGCCCTCGCCCTGGATGGGTTCGATGATGGCGCAGGCGATGTCGTGCGGGTTGGCCTCGAAGGCCAACCGAGCCGCCGCCAACGATGCGTCCTCGAGTTCGTCCATGTTCGCGTCGGATCGGATGAACGGGGACGGGATTCGCGGCCAGTCGAACTTCGGGAAGCGCGCGACCTTGTTGGGGTCGGTGTTGGTCAGCGACATCGTGTAGCCCGAGCGTCCGTGGAACGCATGCTCGAAGTGCATCACCTGAGAGCCCAACGACGGGTCTATGCCGTGCGATTCGTTCCATCGCGATTTCCAGTCGAATGCGACCTTCAACGCGTTCTCCACGGCCAGGGCACCGCCTTCGACGAAGAACAGGTGCGGCAGTCGATCGTCACCCAGGACCCGAGCGAACGTGTCGACGAATCGAGCCATGGGGACGGTGTAGATGTCGGAGTTGCTGGGCTTGTTCATCGCTGCCTGCATCAGATCGGCCCGGAAGTCCGGGTCGTCGATCAGCGCCGGATGGTTCATGCCCAGCGCGTTGGACGCGAAGAACGTGAACAGGTCCAGGTAGCGGGTGCCGTCCCTGGCGTCGACCAGCGTGGATCCGGTCGATGCATCGAGGTCGAGCACCAACTCGAAACCGTCGGCCAGCAGGTGTTCACCGATCACGTCGCGGACGTTGGCGGCATCGATGGTCACTCCGGTGCGCTGTAATACTTGCGTCATAAGGACGAAGATACGCGTTAATATTCCGTAAGCAAGTCCATAGGACAGGAAAATATACGGTTCGAGCCTCGATCGGTAGGCTCATCTCCGACGGTTCGGTTCTCTCCACGGAAGGTGTACGCGCATGTCTGCATCCATCACCCACGACGAGTTGAGTGTGCGCACTCGCGCGATCCTCGACCGGCTGGGTGCCACGATCGCGCTCGACGCCCCCGCGGGACCGGACTCGATCATCGCGCGCTCGCCCATCACCGGCGGAAACCTGGCGTCGCTGGCGTGTGCTTCGGCGGTCGATGTCGAGACCGTCGTCACCGATGCGCGTACCGCCTTCGTGTCGTGGTCGCAGGTACCGGCCCCCGTGCGTGGTCAGGTGATCCGGGAACTGGGCGAACTGCTGCGCGTACACAAGGAGGATCTGGGCGCGCTGGTGTCCATCGAGGCCGGGAAGATCGTCTCCGAGGGGCTCGGTGAGGTGCAGGAGATGATCGACATCTGCGATTTCGCCGTCGGACTCTCCCGTCAGCTGTACGGCAACACGATCGCCACCGAACGGCCCGGGCATCGCATGATGGAGCAGTGGCATCCGCTCGGTGTCGTCGGCGTCATCACCGCGTTCAATTTCCCTGTTGCGGTGTGGAGTTGGAATACCGCTCTCGCCCTCGTCGCGGGAGACACGGTCATCTGGAAGCCCTCGGAGAAGACTCCGCTGACGGCCGTCGGTGTGCAGGCGCTGTTCGAGCGTGCCGCCGCCGCAGCCGGAGTGGACCCCAAGATCGCGCAACTGCTGATCGGTGACCGCGCGTCCGGCGAAGCGCTGGTGGACGATTCGCGTGTTGCGTTGGTCTCGGCAACCGGTTCGACGCGGATGGGCCGTGCTGTCGCGCCCCGTGTCGCCGAGCGATTCGGCCGGGTGTTGCTCGAGCTGGGCGGAAACAATGCAGCGATCGTGACGCCGTCGGCCGATCTCGATCTTACGACGCGTGGGCTGGTGTTCTCGGCCGCCGGGACAGCAGGTCAGCGATGCACCTCGCTCCGACGCGTCATCGTGCATTCCTCGGTCGCGGACGAGTTGGTCCGCAAGTTGGTAGCGACATACGAGACGCTGTCGATCGGATCTCCCTTGGCCACAGACACTCTGGTGGGTCCACTGATCGATGCCACCGCATTCGCCGGTTATCAGAAGGCTCTCGAGGCGGCGGTGTCCGACGGCGGAACGGTCGTGGTCGGCGGCGAGCGAGTGAACGTCGTCGACGAGTACTCGTTCTATGTTCAGCCCGCGATCGTGACGATGCCCGCACAGACCGACATCGTCAAGCACGAGACGTTCGCGCCCATCATGTACGTGCTGACGTACGACACCCTCGACGAGGCCATCGCATTGCACAACGATGTGCCGCAGGGCCTTTCGTCGTCGATCTTCACCACCGATCTGCGCGAGGCGGAGCGCTTCCTGTCCGCCGCCGGCTCGGACTGCGGCATCGCCAACGTCAACATCGGACCCTCCGGCGCGGAGATCGGCGGCGCCTTCGGCGGTGAGAAGGAAACCGGTGGCGGCCGCGAATCCGGTTCGGATGCATGGAAGGCCTACATGCGGCGAGCGACGAACACGGTCAACTACTCCAACGAACTGCCCCTGGCGCAGGGAGTGAAGTTCGGCTGACGGCATGATCGGCAGTATGAAAGTACTGTCGATGCTCCTGGCCGGTCTTTCCGTTGGCTATTCGATCAGTGTGATGGCACTCCGAGAGCCGCTTCTGTACAACGATTTCGGCATCGGTGCGTCGGCAATTCTCGACGGTGTGGTCGTGCTCGCCATCGCAGCAGCAGTTACCGCAGTGGTGTTGGCACGCTCGGGCGGACGAGCCGCGCCCTCGATCGCGGTTGCCGCGCTGCTGGTGATCGTCTTCGAATCTCTCGGCATGGCTCCGGGTTTGCTGGGCGATTGGGCGGCGGCGCTCAGCGCTGGTGTGCTGCTCGGTACGTCGGCGATCCTGGCCGCATCTCATCGGGGTGCACAGGCCGCTCTCGCGGTCGGACTCCTCGCCGCCGAGCGGGTGGGTGCCGAGCTCGGAACGCTCCTGACCAGCTCGTCCGGCCGTCAGTTCGCCTGGGAGGTCGCCGGCCCCGAGGACGCGGTGGTGCCCCAGAGGGCAGCCATCGCGGTGGTATTGGCTGTGCTCGCCGCGGTATTTCTCGTGGCCGGATATCGAAACTCGTCGGTTGCAACGTCGCAGGCGAGCACCCGAACGCTCGCGGTCGGTATCGCATTGCCTCTGGTGGCGGGCGGGTTCGGTTGGTGGGCCACCGAATATCGCGACAGCACCCTCGTGTGGTTTCTCGCGCTCGCCGGGCTGACCGTAGCGGCGCTCGTTGCTGCTTGGCTCTTACCGAAGCGCGACGGCTCGCTGATCCTCGTGTTGTTCGCCTCGTGGGCGGCCGGAGTCTCGTCATTCGATTTTGCCGACAGGTCCTACTCCTCGGTCGGTCTGACGGTGTTCCTGCTGGCCGCAGGCGGACTGATTGCCTGCCGCTTCCCGCAGATCTACCTCGGGCTTTTCGCGCTGCTGATGGTCGCGGCCGTGGATCTCGCGCAGAACATGGGCGTCGGTCTTCCCTTGTCCATGCAGCAGTGGGTGGTGCCCTTCATCGCGGCCTATGTGCTGGTGTCTGCATTGCCGACGGCACCGACCTCGTTGGCGGTCGGTATGACCGTTCCCTTCACTATGGCGTTGACGGTCACGATCTACGGGGGTAGTTACGGCCCGCTGGATTCGGTAGACGACTTCGAGTTCTTCGGTTCGTCGCAGCCGTCCGCAACCGCACTGTCGATCGGCGGCCTCGTCGTGCTCTCGGTCTGCGCGGCTGGGGTGTGGCTGCTGCGTCGCAGATAGCGGCACGCCCGAAACGCCCAACAGTCGCCGGTCTCCTCATCGGCTTGACAGGTCTGAGCACCTCGGCCGATCGTGCATCTCATGTCCGATCACAGCCGGAACACAGATCTGCCCGACGACGTCTCCGACGTGACTTTGGGTTTCTGCGTCGCCGTCGCGATGTTTCTGCCGTCGTATTTCGGCGCGACGCTCATCACCGACGCGTTGCTGGGCCGGGCAGGTCTGCCGCTGTCCCCGCTGCTGTGGCTGGTCGTGGCGGTACCTCTGGCGATTGCCCTGGTGCATGTGGAAGACCGGGTCCAGAGTCGTTCTGACTGGAACCGAATCGAGTGGTTCTGGTACACCGGCGGCGTCGGTGCACTGACTCTGCCGCCGCTGTTGCTGGCGCTGCTCGCACCGCTTCCGACGCTCACCGGTCTCGACCGCGGGGGTCCGTCGATGGTGGTGTTCGTAGTGGTGGCGCTTCTGATCGTGGGCATCGTGGTCCGAGGGAAGCTGCGCGGCACGGCCTGAGTCACGGGCACTTCGATGTGACAACACACGAGCCCGCCCACCGAATGAAACAGGTGGACGGGCTCGTGAGCGTTCTGCACGCTGTGGACTACGGCGCAGGTACAGCCCCGGTGGTCGTGGGAACCACGGTCTCGGTTGCTGTCTCGACAGCGGTTTCGGTCGCGGTGACGCAGACCGGCGGTGCGCCCTCGGCGGGTGTCTCGCCCTCGACTGCGACGGTGCACTCGGGGGTCGTTGCCGTCTCGGTGGCGGGGGCCGGAGCCGGAGCCGGTGCCGGACTTTCAGCGGCCGGAGCCGGCGCAGCCGGAGCTGCCGGGGTCACGACCGGGCTGGTGGTGACAGGTGCGGTAGTCGTGGCCTTGGGGGTTGCCGTTGCCGAGGTGGTCACCGGTGCCACGATGGTTTCGACCGCTGCTCGTCCGGCCTTCTCCTGTACCTCTTTGGTCTTCACCGGCTCGCCGCGGTTGGCTTCCTCGGCCAGTTCGGTCAGCCATGCCGCGGCGTACTGCACCGAGGTCAGCGGCTTGCCGTTGGCGGCATCGGCGTCGCGCCAGTAATCGAAGTGGTGTCCCGTGCCGGGTCCCAGGGTCAGGCCGTACGGATCGTTCATGATCACCGGAACGGTGTTCTGGTTGGACGAGATGAATCCGGTGATCTCGCGGAAGATCTTCTGCGGCAGGTACACGAGGTCGATCATCTGACCGGTTTCGATCGGTTCCTGCTCGCCGTCGACTTTGGCCGAGACGGGGGTGGTGACCGTGCCGGGCTTGTAGCCGGGCTCGGACACCTTGATCAGCACGTCGAGGAATGTCTCGTCGCTCTGCATCCAGTTGGGCTGTGAGGCGATGTCGTTGAAGGCGTTGACTGCGATGCGTCCCAGGGCCAGTGCGAGATCTGCACCGGTGGCGGGGGTGAGCTGCTCGTTCTGCAGTGCGTCGGCGTTGACCTGACGACCGACGTTGGCGGCCAGATGAATCAGTGACGTGTTCTCCGGCAGTGCGCAGGTGAGGTCACCGTCGGAGCAGAAGGACGCCACTCGGCCGTCGAGCGCTCCGAATCCGCCGGACGTGCCGGGCAGTGCGCCCTGTCCGGGAACTGCGGTGTTGCCGTTCTGGTACTTGGTGTCGAAGCCGTCCGGGTTGCCGAACGGGTTCTCGGCACCGGGGAACGGTCCGTCTCCCGACACGCGGCCGGCGTCGGCGAAGATGACGACCCCGACGACCTGGTTGGGATCGACGATTCCGTACGTGCCGTCGGCCGAAACGACCTGATTGCCGACCTCCATCGCGGTGCGGCGGGCAACGTCTGCGCCCTCGCTGTAGCCGACGATGGCGAATCGGGTGTCGGGGCAGGACGCCGAGATCGTCCGCATGATGGTCTGTGAGTTGGTGACGCCGGTCTGCACGGCGTTCTCGTAGCTCGCCAGGTCTGCCGGGTACTCGACGTACACCGCGGCGTAGGAGTCGGGAACCACGTTGCCGTTGTTGGGGGCTCGCACGGCCTGGTCGATCCAGTCGCTGGAGTAGTCGCCGGACATCGCTGCGGGGAGCCGCTCGCCCTCGGGGGTGGTGAGCCACTTGACGCCCTCGCGCGGGGTGTCACCGCGACCGCCGATCGCGATACTCACCATGTCGTAGCACGTGGCCGTCGACACCAGTTCGATGGATGCTTCGGTGGTAGTGGAGGGAGTCGACCACGGTGCGGCCACAACTACTCCGGCACCGAGGGCTCCGATCGCGAACGCGCTCAACGCAACGCGCGCACGCTTCGACTTGCCAACATTCATGTTTTCGATCCCCATCATGTCCGCCCGAACTGATCCCGACTGCAGTTGCCAGTGGGTTACCCGGCATTTCGTCCTCGGGATGGTTCGCGTTACAAAGTGGATGATTTACCGTCGTGCGCATGACAATTCACCCTCGAATTACATCGATGGAATTCGACCTGCCCGACGGGTCGACGTGCGTTGTGCGTGAAGCGGTGGCGTCGGATCTCGAATCGATCGTGGCATTGCTGGTCGACGATCCGCTGGGTGTCACGCGGGAGTCCGCAGACGAGATGTATCGATATCGCGCAGCGCTCGAGGACATCTCCACGGACCCGCGAAACCTACAGGTCGTCGTGGTGCACGGTGACGCGGTGGTGGCAACGCTGCAACTGACCTTCATTCCCGGGCTCGCGCGCGGAGGCGCACTGCGGGCACAGATCGAAGCAGTTCGGGTAGGCGCGCAGTGGCGCAGCCGGGGGCTCGGCGGTGCGCTGATCAGGTGGGCGATCGACGAGGCGGAGCGCTGGGGATGCGCTCTGGTGCAGCTGACCTCCGACGCCAGTCGAACGGACGCTCATCGCTTCTACACCCGACTCGGCTTCGTCGACTCCCACGTCGGTTACAAGATGGCCCTCGGAACTACCGCTTAGATACCCTGGGGGGGTAGGGTAGTGCTGTGAACTCAGCACGGCAGGAACTCGACGCACCCACCAAGCTCGTCGGCTTTGTCGTCGGTGTCGCGTTCCTGTTCCTGGCGGCGCTGTTCGTCGGGGACAAGATCGGACCCGACGCCCAGGCGACCGCAGCCGCGTCACACACCGGTCACGACGCGCACGACGAGCCGGCCGCAGTGCCTGCCGGACTCCAGGCCACCCAGGACGGCTACACCCTCGAGCTCGATCGATCCGTCGTCGAGTCCGGACCGGAGGTACCGGTCACCTTCACGATCAGCGAACCGGATGGGTCTGCGCTGACCGACTACGACGTCATGCACACCGAGGAACTGCACCTCATCGTCGTTCGACGCGATCTGACGGATTTTCAACACGTACATCCGACGCGTGACGCGTCGGGAACATGGTCGACGGCTCTCGATCTCACCCGGCCCGGGCCCTACCGTCTGTTCGCCGACTTCACCCCGGCCGGCGGCGAGAACATCACCTTGGGAGCGGAGCTGACCGTTCCCGGCGACTATCGACCGCAGCCCCTGAGTGCGCAGCCCCTGAGTACGCGGCCCCCGAGTACGCCGAATGTGACATCGAGGGTCGACGGTTACACCGTGACCTTCGCCGGTGCAGTGACTGCGGGCGAGAACTCGACCGTCTCTCTGACTATCGATCAGAACGGACGCGAGGTCACCGATCTGGAGCCGTACCTCGGTGCCTACGGACATCTGGTCGCCCTCCGCGCCGATGACCTCGCCTACCTGCACGTCCACCCCGAGGACGGGCCTCCGGGGCCGACGGTCGACTTCACCGTCGACGCGCCGACTGCGGGAACATATGCGCTCTATCTGGACTTCCAGCACCAGGGCGTCGTCCACACAGCCGAATTCAACATCGAGGCACAGGAGGGTGGGGCATGAGCCAGGAAACGGAACTTCTCCTCGGCGGTATGACGTGCGCGTCGTGCGCCAACCGCATCGAACGCAAGCTCAACAAGCTCGACGGGGTGTCGGCGACGGTCAACTACGCCACCGAGAAGGCCCGCGTCACCAGTGACGGCGTGGCCACCGAGGAGCTGATCGCAGCCGTCGAAGCCGCCGGCTACACCGCATCCTTGCCGGCTGCCGAACCGGCGGACGAACCCCCGACGAATCCGCTGAAGCAGCGATTGATCGTCTCGGCGGTGCTCAGCGTGCCGGTGATCGCAATGGCGATGATTCCGGCGTTGCAGTTCACCAACTGGCAGTGGCTCTCGCTCACGCTGGCCGCTCCCGTCGTCGTATGGGGAGCCTGGCCCTTCCACCGCGCCGCCTGGACCAATCTGCGGCACGGCACCTCCACCATGGACACCCTCGTCAGCATGGGAACCCTTGCGGCCCTGGGATGGTCGCTGTACGCGCTGTTCTTCGGCACCGCAGGAACGCCCGGCATGACGCATCCGTTCGAGTTCACGATCGCGCGAACGGACGGGGCGAGCAACATCTACCTCGAGGCCGCCGCAGGCGTGACCACCTTCATCCTGGCCGGACGATGGTTCGAGAGCCGATCCAAGCGTCAGGCCGGGGCGGCGTTGCGCGCCCTGATGGACCTCGGTGCCAAGACCGTTGCTGTACTGAAAGACGGTAAGGAACAGCAGATTCCGGTCGAGCAGTTGGCCGTCGGCGATCTGTTCGTCGTTCGCCCGGGTGAGAAGATCGCCACCGACGGAACCGTCGAGAACGGTTCCTCGGCCGTCGATCGGTCGATGCTGACCGGTGAATCCGTGCCGGAGGAAGTCGGCGTCGGCGATGCGGTGGTCGGTGCAACGGTGAACGTCGGTGGCCGAATCACGGTGCGGGCGAGCAGAGTCGGTGCCGATACTCAGTTGGCACAGATGGCGAAAGCGGTCGAGGACGCGCAGACCGGCAAGGCGCAGGCACAGCGTTTGGCCGATCGTATCTCGGGCATCTTCGTGCCGATCGTCATCGCGATCTCGGTCGCGACACTCGGATTCTGGCTCGGTGCAGGCAATTCCGTGGCAGGCGCGTTCACCGCTGCGGTCGCGGTGCTCATCATCGCGTGCCCGTGCGCGCTCGGCCTGGCCACGCCCACCGCACTGATGGTCGGCACCGGACGGGCCGCGCAACTCGGAATTCTGATCAAGGGACCCGAGATCCTCGAATCCACCCGTCGCGTCGATACCGTCGTGCTGGACAAGACCGGAACCGTCACCACCGGTGAGATGACTCTGCAGTCGGTGCACGTGGCGGATGGCGAGGTCGAGGACGTGGTCCGTGCCGTGGCGGCGGCGTTGGAAGCGGGTTCGGAGCACCCCATCGCCCGAGCCATCGCGAGTGCGACCCCATCGATGACCGTCGAGGAATTCACGAGCCTCGAGGGCCTCGGGGTGCAGGGTGTCGTAAACGGCCGTGCCGCAGTGATCGGCCGTCGCTCGCTGCTGGCCGACTGGTCGATGCCACTGCCGGCGGAACTGGCCAACGCCTTCGAGACCGCCGAGAATCAGGGGCGCACCGCCGTCGTGCTCGGCTGGGACGGCAGGGCTCGCGGAGTGCTTGTGATCTCCGACTCGGTCAAGCCGACCTCGAAGCAGGCCGTCGCGGAACTGCGCGCACTCGGCCTGACTCCGGTCATGCTGACCGGCGACAACGAGGCCGCCGCCCGCACGATCGCCGCCGAGGTGGGAATCGATCAGGTCATCGCCGGCGTCCTGCCGACGGGCAAGGTCGATGCCGTCCGAGAACTGCAGGCGTCGGGCAAGGTCGTGGCGATGGTCGGCGACGGTATCAACGACGCGGCCGCGCTGGCCACGGCCGATCTGGGGCTTGCGATGGGTACCGGCACCGACGTGGCGATCGAGGCCAGCGACCTGACGCTCGTGCGCGGCGACCTGCGGGCCGTCGGCGATGCCATTCGGCTCTCCCGACGCACGCTGAGCACCATCAAGGGCAACCTGTTCTGGGCGTTCGCCTACAACGTCGCTGCAATTCCGCTCGCCGCTGCCGGCCTGCTCAACCCCATGCTCGCCGGTGCCGCGATGGCATTGTCCTCGGTGTTCGTGGTGAGCAACAGTCTCCGATTGCGCAGGTTCCGCTCGGCGATGTGACTCGTTGGTAGCAGCGAACGGCGCGCTAGTACAGGATGGAGACATGTCCGACGCACACGATGTCCCCATTCGCGACGAATCGATCAGGCTGGGTCAGTTCCTCAAGCTCGCCAACCTCATCGAATCCGGTGCCGAGGCCAAGGGCGTCATCTCCGACGGTTTGGTGAGCGTCAACGGGGACGTGGATGTGCGGCGCGGACGGCAGTTGCAGCACGGTGATGTCGTATCGGTCCAGGGTGGGCCCTCGGCCCGCGTGAGCAAGGAAGAGGCACTGTGAAGGTCGGAAAGAGCGGACTGCCGCGAAACGAAGTTCCCGGGGCATTCGACGTCGGCGCGAAGGCGTACGACCGACTTGTCGGAGCGAACCCCGGTTACCACGAGCACCTGCTCAAGTCGGCCAAGCGGCTGCGGATCCCCGATCTCAGTGCCGGCCTGCGCTTGCTCGACATCGGTTGCGGTACCGGTGCATCCACTGCCGCGTTGCTCGAAGCCGCCCCGCACGCAGAGATCGTCGCCGCCGACGCATCCGCCGAAATGCTCGAGGTCGCTCGGAGCAAGGACTGGCCTTCGAACGTGACGTTCGTGCACTCACGCGTCGAGGATCTGGCCGTGAACGGGGTCGACGGTCCGTTCGACGCGATCCTGGCTGCATACCTCATCCGGAATGTCGACGAACCCGAAACCGAGCTGAAATCGCTTCTGGCGCTGCTGCGTCCGGGCTCGACCATCGCGTTCCACGAGTACTCGGTACACGATTCGCTCCGCGCCAGGATCTCCTGGAACGTGGTGAGCTGGGGCATCATCATTCCGCTCGGCTGGCTCGCGACACGTGACGCCACCCTGTACCGACACCTGTGGCGCAGCGTCGTGACCTTCGACGGCGCGTCGGCATTCATGCGGCGGATGCAGCGTG
>NZ_LVCU01000012.1:0-2290 GCF_001647185.1 Rhodococcus sp. EPR-147 | reverse complement strand
GTGGTGCTGCTGGCCGAGCCGGGTTGCTCCGCCGGGATTCCGACTGCCGAATCGCAGGCTCCGACCAGAGCGAGTATTGCGATCAGCGGCAACGCGGTTCGGGTCACTCGCTTCCGTCGCAGTGGTGCCGCTCTGTTCTTCACTCGATCTCTCCCCGTTGATCTACCGGACCGCAATCGTGCGGACCTTCTCTCCTACCCCGTCCACCGACTACGCTAACGGACTGTGGAACCCGTCTACCGATCAGTCATCGGCATCGCTCGTGCAGTGTTCGCGTTCGAGGGCCTGAAATTCGATGTCAAGGGCGAGGAACACATCCCTGCCACCGGCGGAGCCGTCATCGCCGTCAACCACACCGGATACATGGACTTCACCTACGCCGGGCTGCCGCCGCGACGGGTGAAGCGCTACATCCGGTTCATGGCGAAGAAGGAAGTCTTCGACAACAAGATCTCCGGCCCGATCATGCGCTCGCTACGGCACATCCCAGTCGATCGTGGAGCCGGCGCCGAGTCGTACAAGTCGGCCGTGGAGAGCCTGCGCAACGGCGAGCTCGTGGGCGTGTATCCCGAGGCGACCATCAGCCGCAGCTTCGAGATCAAGGAATTCAAGTCCGGCGCTGCACGCATGGCCATCGAGGCAGGCGTGCCGATCATCCCGACGGTGATCTGGGGCGCGCAGCGCGTGTGGACCAAGGGATACCCGAAGCGGTTGGGCCGCACCAACACTCCTATCTCGATCGCTGTCGGTGAGCCGCTGCCTCCGGTCGGTCCGCCGAACGAGCTGACCGAGAAACTGCGTACGGTGATGCAGAAGATGCTGCTGGAACTGCAGGAGAACTACCACCACGAGCCGGGCGCGTACTGGGTTCCGGCACGATTGGGCGGCAGCGCACCGACTCTCGAAGAAGCGGACAAGCTCGACGCCCAAGACCTCGCGGCCCGTGCCGCGAAGCGGGCCGAGTAGAACTGTGCGATGAACCTCCGCGGTGAACGGGTCGTGTTGCGGCCCGTCACCACCGAGGATGTGCCGGAGCTCCGCCGAATACTGCACACTCCCGAGGTGTACGCGCGGTGGGGCGACGAGGACGCCGACGAGAACTGGCCGTTCGACAACCCCGAAGAGCATCGATTGGTCGTCGAAATCGACCGCGCAACAGTGGGATTGATCCAGTACGGCGAAGAGACCGATCCGATGTACCGGCATGCGTCGATCGACATCTTCCTGGACCCGGCGGTGCACGGTCGCGGCGTCGGAAAGGACGCCGTGGGCACGCTGGTGCGATACTTGACAGTCGACCTGGGTCATCACCGCTTGGTGATAGATCCGGCCGCCGACAACGCGTTAGCGATTGCCTGTTACAGCGCAGTCGGTTTCGAGCCCGTCGGGATCATGCGGAAGTACGAGAAGGGCCCGACCGGCTGGCACGACAGCCTGCTGATGGACCTGATCGTCGAGTAGCTACCGATCTACTCTCGGCAGTGTCAGGCGGAATCTCGCGCCTGTAGGCCCTGCGGCACAGACGAGTTCGCCTCCGTGTGCTCGCGCCAACGTGCGCGCGATCGACAACCCGAGCCCGACGCCGCCGGAGGAACGGTCACGCGCGGAGTTGAGTCGAACGAGCCGCTCGAAGATGCGCTCACGGTCCGCCTCGTCGACCCCGGGACCGTCGTCGTCGACGGTGACGAACGCCTGTGAGTCGGCCCCTGTCTGCACTCGGATTCTCCCGCCGGGCGGAGTGAACCGAGCGGCGTTGTCGAGGACGTTCGACAGAATTTGCTCGACGCGGCCCACGTCCACCCTGACCGGTACCGATTGCGATGCGTCCACCTCGAACCGGACCTCCGGCGACAGCAGTGCCGCGCGCTCGACGGTGCGTCGGACCACATCGGTGAGGTCTGCATCGGTCAGCTCGAGCTCCGAAGTGTTCTCTGCGCGAACGGAATCGAGCATGTCACCCACCAGGCGCGACGCTCTGGCAGATTCGCCGACGAGGAGTTCGCTCCACCTGCCGACCCGATCGGGGCGGTGCTCGGCGTCGCGTTGCAACGACTGAGCCAGCGCCGAGATCCCGGCCACCGGCGTGCGCAATTCGTGGGCCGCGTCGGCCAGGAATCGGCGCATGTCCTCCTCTGCTCGACGCGCCGATTGCGCCGCAGCAGCCTCTTTGCTCTCGGCGTTCTCGAGGGCGTCGAGCATCTCGTCGACGGCCGATGCAGTTCGCCCCAGATCGGTGTTCGGCTTGGATGGAAGCAGCCGTCTACCCCTGTCGCCATCGGTGATTCGGCGA
>NZ_LVCU01000011.1:0-6871 GCF_001647185.1 Rhodococcus sp. EPR-147 | reverse complement strand
CACGACGCTGGAGGACGGCTCGCCCGCGACCATGAGCCGCGGCTTCCATGCGTTCTTCCGGCAGTACTACAACCTGCGAAACCTGTTGCGCCGCACAGATCCAGGATTGTCTCGGTTGCGTCCGGTCGACGACTACCCACTGATCGACGGCGACGGCCGGATCGACGGCTTCAAAGGGTTGCCCGACACTCCGCCGCTCAACGCATTCGCGTTCGTCAAGCGCAGTCCGACGTTCCGGTGGAAGGATCTCACCGACCTCAACGGCATCGCCGCCCTGCCGCTGATGACGGTCAGTGTGCCCAAGACGTTCGACGAGCTGGACACCACTCCGGCCGCAGAGTTTCTGCGCAACATCAACTTTCCCGAGGCCGCGCGGCACCTGGCGTTCGGCGTGTTCTCCCGCAGCTTCTTCGCCGATCCCGAGAAGATGTCTGCTGCCGAGCTGGCGATGATGTTCCACATCTACTTCCTCGGCTCCTCCGAGGGCCTGATCTTCGACGTTCCCCGTGACCCGTATCCACAGGCGCTGTGGGACCCGCTGGGGGAGTACCTCACCGGACTCGGAGTCGACATCAGAACCTCCACGCCGTGCGGTGAGATCACCCGCGGCGGCCTGCGAAAGTTCCGCGTCGACGCGGGCGGCATCATCGACGCCGACGCGGTGGTTCTCGCCACCGACATCGCCGGATTGCAGCGTGTGCTCGAGCAGTCATCCGAGCTCGGTACGCCCGATTGGCGCAAACAGGTTGCAGCGCTGCAGAACACACCGCCGTTCCTGGTGCACCGCGTGTGGTTGAGCAAGGCCGTCAACGCCGACCGTCCCGCCTTCATCGGCACCGGAGGCATGCCCCCGATCGACAACATCAGCGTGCTCGAACGCTTCGAGGACGAAGCGGCGCAGTGGGCTGCCCGCACCGGCGGCTCCGTCGTCGAACTGCACGCGTATGCCGCCGAGGAATCCGAGGAGGTCACGCGGGCGCAGCTGATGGATCGGATGCATCAGATCTATCCGGAAACCGCTGATGCAGAGGTGATCGCCGAGCGATCCGAGTGGCGCGACGATTGCCCCATGTTCGGCCTCGGCGCGTTTGCCGAGCGCCCGACCGTCCGCACTCCGGAACCTGCTCTGGTACTTGCGGGCGACGGCATTCGTATCGATCTGCCGGTGGCGCTGATGGAACGCGCGGCCACCACCGGACTGCAGGCCGCGAACACACTGTTGGCGAGCTGGGGTATCACCGGACACGACATCGAAACAGTGCCGACCAGTGGACGATTCAAGATGTTCGACGCCATCGAGAGACTCATGAACAGGTGACTTCGGGCATGCGGATCGAGGTCGACGATCTGTCGCGTCCGGAGGTGCACGCGCTACTCACCGAGCATCTCGAGGACATGCACGCCACCTCGCCTGCCGAGAGTGTGCACGCCCTCGATCTGTCGGGTCTGCGTGGGCCTGGCGTTACCGTCTGGACCGCCTGGGAGGCAGATGCACTGCTGGGAATTGTTGCTTTGAAGAAGCTTTCACCCGATCATGGTGAGCTGAAGTCGATGCGCACCTCGGCGGTAGCGCGGGGACAGGGTGTGGCATCGCGGCTGCTCGGCTTCGTATTGGACCAGGCTCGGGAGCGGGGCTACGTCAGGGTGAGCCTGGAGACGGGAACTCAGGACTACTTCGCCGCCGCCCGCAGATTGTATGTGCGACACGGATTCGTCGAATGTCCACCGTTCGCGGACTACGTGGTGGATCCATCGAGTGCGTTCTTCTCGTTGTCCCTGTGAACGTTCCGATGAGAAGGGCCGGCACCGAACACTCGGTGCCGGCCCTTCTCGTCAGGCTGCGTGCTGTGTGTGCGGGTAGAGATCGTCGTCGAGAGGTACGGCTCGACACTGATCGAGCGCATCCCCCGTCGAGCATTCCCTCATGCTCGTCTCCACGCCCACAACCGTGCGCCACCAGCGCTCACGGTCGGTCGATTCCGTCCACACCACCGCCTCGGACTGCATAGTGCATCACCCCAATGGTTTTCGTGATCTCTTCGCCGGAGGGTCTGGGATGCCGGTGTGTTCTCGGATCAGGTCGATTCGTGAGCGATGGACTTCTGCTCGCCGGCAATCTCGCCATGTGCGATGTCGACCTTGCGCGGCTTCGCACGTTCTGCGAGGGGAATCGTGATCGACAGAACGCCGTTGTCGTACGACGCAGAGATGCGCTCGGTATCGACGCCGTCGCCCAGCGAGACCTGGCGACGGAACGTGCCGGCGAATCGCTCCGAGGTGATCCACTGCACGCCAGTGCTTTCCGGGGCGGATCGGTGAGCGGTGAGCGTCAACGTACCGCGATCGACGTCGACATCGATCGATCCGGGGTCGACGCCGGGCAGATCGGCACTGAGCACGTAGTGGTCGTCGACTTTGTAGAGGTCCATCGGCATGAATCGCGGGGCGCGGTCCGAACCGGAAGAGGCACCCAGCATGGCCGAGGTGAGGGAATCGACATCACGGAACGGATCGAAACGAAGCACAGCAACCACCTCCTGTACCCAGATGCACTCACCCCTGTGGTGAGTCGCTCCTCAACTGTGCAGAACAGAAATTAGCACTCTCACCCCTGGAGTGCCAAGAGGGATTTCGAAGGTTCTCAGAAATTTTTCAGATCCAATAGTGCTGTGCCGCAGTGGGCGTCGCGATCGCACGAGCTCGTTCAAACACTTAGCCCTTGCGCTAAGTATTGCGGGAGCGATAGTGTGCCTTATGGCTCAGTATTCGACCGTTCTCGACGATGTATTTCAGGCACTGGCCGACCCGACCCGGCGGGCAGTGTTGAGCAGGTTGGGATCCGGACCGGCCACGGTGGGCGAGCTCGCCGAACCGTTCGACATGACTCTCCCGTCGTTCATGAAACACATTCACCTGCTCGAGCGCAGTGGCTGGATTCGCACGCGCAAGGTGGGCCGCGTACGTGCATGCACGATCGAGCGAACCAATCTGGATGCGGCCGGTCACTGGCTGCAGGAACGACGCGCCGTCTGGGAATCCCGGACGGATCGCCTCGAAGACTTCGTCACCCGGACCTCGAATGGAAGTGAACCGCAATGACATCGATCGATCCTGCTACGGACTTGACCATTTCCCGCGTCATCAGGGCTCCACGGGCAGCAGTGTGGAGTGCGTGGACGGACCCGTCGAAGTTCGAGAAATGGTGGATTCCCGCACCGGCACTGTGTCGCGTGGATGCCTGGGATCCGAAGCCCGGCGGAGCATTCCGCACACTGATCAGTGAATCCGGCGGTGCCTACGAGCCACACATGGACGGCTGCTTTCTCGCCGTCGACGACGGTGAGCGCATCGTATTCACCAACTCGCTCGTCGAGGGTTGGCGGCCGGCACCGCAGTTGTTCATGACCGCGGTGATCACCCTCTCCGACCACCCCGACGGAACCGAGTACCACGCCCACGTGATGCACCGCAACGAAGAAGATCGAAAGATGCACGAGGAGTATGGCTTCCACGACGGCTGGGGCACCGTCATCGCACAACTCGCCGAGTTCGTCGAGGGTCAGGCGCGGCCCTGCGACCGCAACTCGTAGCGGCGCTCGGCGTAGTCGAGGTCGTCCTTCCACAGCCGTGCAGCGGTGAAGTTCATCGCCGGCCGCAACAGACCGGATGCCTTGCGTGCCATCTGGAATCCCGGACGATCCGAACTGGCGATCGTGGCCTCGATGACAGCGGTGCGCGGGGTGCCATCGGGCGCGGGAGCCAGAGGCGTCGCATGCGTTTCGACGACGCTGCCCGCTCCTTCGCCGTCGAGAATGCGCATGACGATCGTCCGGGGACCGGGGCAGACGAACTCGGCCCGCACCGGAACTCCGACGCCACGGCTGACGCGGAAGGTCACGTCGACGAGGAAGCGATCGTCCTCGTCGGGCACATCGATGTCGGTGGGCGCACTGACGACCTTCAGTCTCGCGAACGAGTACGGGTGGAACCACGCACCGTGCCAGGGGTCGAGTCGATTGGCGATGATGTCGTCGGGCTCGCACTTGCCGACGAGGGTGACCACTCCGGCGATGGCAGTCGAGGCCGGCGGGCGGATCGGGACCACGGGGACGGGCGTCGGCTCCTCACCGCCGAGCTCGTCGAGACGAACCCACACCAGAACCCCGTCGTCGAATGCGGGAACCGGACGCCAACCGGGCTTGCCCTTCGGCCCGAGTGCAAGACCGTGCCAGCGGCAGACCAACGTGTCGCATTCGATCTTCGCGGTGTCCAACGCGGCACCGAGATGCGGACATGCGCCCGGCCCGATGTGCACCTTGCCTGCCGAGTCACGCCAGGCGACCAGTTCGGTGGTGCCCACGTAGCGGCCGAACGGCTTGTCGGCCTTGACGTCGCGACTGGCAGCGAACACGAACCAATTGCCCGAGGTCCGCGTCTTCGCCCGCTTCAAAGCAGACTCGATGACCTGCGGATTCGCACCCTTCCAGGTGGGCTCCTGCTTGGCCCACGACTCCGACGGCAGCGGCTGCAACGGCATCGTCTTCGGCCAACGTCGTCGTACTGCATCCAGCGCGGTCATTGTTGCTCCCAAAGTCGACAATCGATTCCCGTGTTCTTTCACCATTGTTCCCGTTCGTGGGTACTCAATGTGACATCTGGTGGCCTTTTCGGGGGTCAATGTCACATCGAGTGGACTCGGGGAGCGGTTGCGGGAGGGTGTCGGCGGAGGGAAATGGTGGACGCTCAGGCCGTTAGGTTCGAGGTGTCGACCACCTGGCGGCGCCATTTGCCGAATGATCGGGGTGAGGACACTGCGAGTTCGGCGACCGGGTGATTGTCTTGTCGGTAGAGCGCGACGAAGGGTCCGGTGGCGGGGTCGCCCTCGACGATTTCGGCGACGCAGTGGGGTCCGTGGTGTCCGGCGAATTGGATTCGTGCGGCGTATTGGTCCGACCACACGTAGGGCAGTCCGGTGAATCTCTTGGACCCACCGGTGAGGAGCGCTTCGACGGCGACGGCCGGTCGGGTGGCGGCGGAGGTCCAGTGTTCGTCGCGTCGAATCACCCCCGCGGCATCTCGCACCGCAGCGCAGTCGCCGACGGCAAGCACAGCCGGGTTCGAGGTGATGCCGCGCTGATCGGTCACCACCCCGCCGCAGATCTCCAGTTCGGACCCATCGAGCCAGCCGACGTTGGGCACTGAGCCCACTCCGAGCACGACCACGTCGGACTCTATCGTCGTGCCGTCCGCCAATTCCACCGCACGCACCCGGCCCGCCTCGACGACGAATCCGGCCACCGATACTCCGGTCAGTAGTGCCGCACCGGCGTTTCGATGCCACCCGGCGATCAGTGAGCCCAGCTCACTACCGAACACGCGGGCAAGCGGAGCCTTCGAGGCCTCGACGACTGTCACCGACGCACCCAGTCCCACTGCAGTGGAGGCTACTTCGCTGCCGATGAACCCGGCTCCGACCACCGTGACCCGAACTCCGGGCACCAACGAACTCCGCAGAGCCAGCGCATCGTCCAAGCTGCGGAGCACATGAATTCCGTCGACGCCGATGGTTCCCGGCAGGCGGATGGCGGATGCACCCGTCGCGATCACCACGGCATCCGCCGTCACATCGCCGGAGACGGTGGATACCGTCGTTCCCGACAGGCCCGTCGCCGCGCATCCGAGTTGCCAGTCGAGATCGAGGTCGTCGACGTCCAGCGATACGGCCGATTCGTCGCCGAGCAGAAAAGC
This sequence comes from Rhodococcus sp. EPR-147, assembly GCF_001647185.1. NCBI lineage: Bacteria > Bacillati > Actinomycetota > Actinomycetes > Mycobacteriales > Nocardiaceae > Rhodococcus > Rhodococcus sp. EPR-147. The sequence goes on along the minus strand of NZ_LVCU01000011.1, from coordinate 1,123 downwards.
CTTGGACAACGGGGGACGGTCGTACGGCTGGTGCACCTCGTCGCCGATCATCGTGATGCGGCCGTCGAAACCTTGATCACGCAGTGCCCGCGCCGCGGCCACTCCTGCGAGCGAGGCCCCGACCACGGTCACCGATTTCACGGGGTGACCGCGATGCGGATGACCCCGTCCTCGACGTGTACGGCGTGCGTTCGCACCGGAACCTTGGCGGGCGCTCCGAGTGCAGCACCGGTGCGGAGGTCGAAACATGCTGTGTGGAGCGGGCATTCGACGGCGCAGCCTTCGACCCAGCCTTCGGACAAAGAGGCGTCCTGATGGGTGCAGGTGTCGTCGATGGCGAAGAACTCACCCTCGACGTTGAAGATCGCGATCGGCGGTGCTCCGGCCGGGGTGACGCGTAAGGCCTCGCCGTCGGGGAGATCCTCGGCGCGACCGACGTCGAGCAGGACGCGGGTGGAGAACGTTGCGGTCATGGTCGGGCCTCCGGGGACCTGAGGGTGTGCAGTGCTCGTGTTGTACCCAGCGTGAGATCGCCCCGTTGCGGCGATGGAACGCTCGAGTTTCGATCGTGTGAATCTGTTGCGCTATACGAAGTGCAGTTCGTATTGTGCAACTAAATCAACTCGACGTACACCCCCTAGGAGCGTGTCATGTCCTCGAGCATCCCGAGGGTTGTGATCGTCGGTGCCGGAATCGTCGGCTGCAGCCTCGCCGACGAACTCACCGCGCGCGGCTGGACGGACGTCACAGTCCTGGACAAGGGCCCGCTACCGCTCACCGGCGGTTCCACCTCGCATGCGCCGGGCCTGGTGTTCGCCACCAACTCCTCCCGATCGATGTCGCGCTTCGCGGCCTACACGGCGTCGAAGTTCAAGAAGCTCGGCTGCTTTCTCGACGTCGGCGGACTGGAAGTGGCGACGACGCCGGAGCGCGTCGACGAGCTGCATCGACGCCACGGCTTCGCGTCGTCCTGGGGACTGACGTCGGAAGTGGTGGACGCCGAGCGATGCCTCGAGCTCTACCCCTTGCTCGACGGCAGCCGAGTCCTCGCCGGTTTGTTCACACCGGACGACGGGCTGGCCAAGGCCGTCAAGGCCGGCGCGACGCAGGCCGAGCGAGCCAC
>NZ_LVCU01000010.1:0-5026 GCF_001647185.1 Rhodococcus sp. EPR-147 | reverse complement strand
CGACCATCTCGGCATCGGCTCGTACCACCATCGGCCGATGCCCGTCGATTCGCGCGACCTCGGATCGAGCGAGAACGTGACCGCACAGAACATGCCGTCGTCGATGCCCTTCACCGAGGCCGATTTCGCCGACGCCTGGCAACGCAGTACCGAGCTGATTCCCACGCTCGGAGGAGCGAAGGTAGGACACGCGTTCAACGGCATCTTCTCCTTCACCCCGGATGGAGCGCCGATCGTCGGCGAATCTCGAGATGTCCAGGGACTGTGGGTATCCGAGGCGATCTGGGTGACGCATTCTGCCGGCGTGGCGAAATCGCTTGCCGAGCAGATGATCACCGGCCATAGCGAGATCGACATGCACGAGTGCGATCTGTACCGATTCGAGAAGACCGACCTGGTGCCGTCCAACGTCGCGCGGACGAGCGCGCAGAACTTCGTCGAGGTCTACGACATCATTCACCCGCTTCAGCCGAAGGTGGAACCACGACCACTGCGAGTGAGTCCGTTCTACGGCCGCCAGCAGGAACTCGGCGCGATGCTTCTCGACGGTGCCGGCTGGGAGCGGCCGCACTGGTACGAATCGAACAGTGTTCTGCTCGAACAACTTCCGGAGCAGTGGCAGGCACCCAAGCGCGAGCCGTGGTCGGCGCAGTTCTGGTCACCGGTCAGCGCTGTCGAGGCCTGGCGCACTCGTGAAGCCGTCGCGATGTACGACATGACGCCGCTGCGACGCCTCGAGGTCGGCGGACCCGGTGCACTCGCGCTGCTGCAGAAGTTGACGACCAACCAGCTGGACAAGAAGGTCGGCAGCGTCACCTATGCCCTGATGCTCGACGCGACCGGCGGTGTTCGCAGCGACGTGACCGTCGCGCGGGTGGCCGAGGATCGCTTCCAGGTGGGAGTGAACGGTCCGCTCGACGAAGACTGGATGCTGCGCCATGCCGACAGTGATGTGTACGTTCGCGACATCACCGGTGCCACCGCCTGTATCGGTCTGTGGGGACCGTTGGCGCGGGAGGTGCTGGCTCCGCTCACCTCGGCCGACATCTCGCATACCGGTCTGAAGTATTTCAACGGCAGGACCATTCACGTCGGCGGGGTCGACGTCCTGGCGCTGCGACTGTCGTACGTGGGCGAGCTCGGCTGGGAGCTGTACACCGACGCCGATACCGCACTGCGCCTGTGGGACACGCTGTGGGAGGCCGGGCAGGCGCACGGCGTCGTGGCCGCAGGACGGAGTGCGTTCAACAGCCTCCGGCTCGAGAAGGGCTACCGGTCGTGGGGTACCGACATGACGACCGAACACGATCCGTATCAGGCGGGGCTCGGGTTTGCGGTACGAAAGGCCAAGGGCAACTTCATCGGAGCCTCGGCGCTGCAGGAAGAACGCGGCGGTCCGGTGTTGACCTGCCTGACGTTGGACGACCCGTCGCACGTGGTGATGGGCAAGGAACCGGTCTTGATCGACGGTACCGTGGCTGGCTACGTCACCAGTGCCGCCTACGGCTACACGATCGGCAAGACGGTGGCCTACGCCTGGCTGCCGGCAGGGCTGCAACCCGGCGATCACGTTGCAGTGCAGTACTTCCGTGACCTACTACCCGCGACGGTCATGGCCGAACCGCTGGTGGATCCCGACATGAACAAGATCAGATGTTGAGACAGGAGTGGAGCCCGCAGGAACGACCTAGGAGAGATATGACGTACGACGTGATTGTCCTCGGTATCGGCGGCATGGGCAGCGCCGCCGCCTGTCACCTCGCCCGACGCGGACAGCGGGTGCTGGGTATCGACCAGTTCGGTCCCGCGCATGCGCTCGGATCGAGTCACGGTGGCTCCCGCATCTACCGGCAGTCGTACTTCGAGGACCCGGCCTACGTACCGTTGCTCCTGCGCGCGTACGAACTGTGGAACGACCTCGCCTCGGACAGTGGGCGGGACGTGTTCACCGAAACCGGAGGCCTCTATGTGGGACGGCCGGACGGGCTCACGTTCGGTGGAAGTCTGTTGGCATCGGAGAAGTGGGGTCTGAAGCACGACGTACTCGACCCTGCCGAAGCGCAGCGGCGCTTCCCGACGGTACGGCTGCAGCCCGACGAGTTCGCCCTCTTCGAGGAGAAGGCGGGCATCGCGCGACCCGAGACGACGGTCGCCGCGCATCTCGATCTCGCCGAGGCGGCCGGTGCCGAACTGCGCTACGACGAGAAGGTGCTCGGTTGGGAATCCACCGACTCCTCGGTGACCGTGACCACGGTGGCCGGCACCTACACCGCTGGTGCACTGGTCATTTCACCGGGAGCGTGGGCACCGAAGCTGTTGGCCGAGATCGGCGTACCGATGGTGGTCGAACGGCAGGTGATGCACTGGATCACCCCGCAGTCGGGCGAAGCGGCCTTCGACAGCTCGCACCACCCCGTCTACATCTGCGGGGACGGGCCGGATCAGATCTACGGCTTTCCGGCCATCGACGGGGAGGGCGGCGGCGTGAAGATCTCGTTCTTCCGCGCCGGAACGCCGTGCGATCCCGACACCATTGATCGCACAGTGCATCCCGAGGAGATCGCACGACTGCAGCAGCGCATCGTCACCACGTTTCCGGCGCTGTCCGGGCCACACCTGGACGCCAGGACGTGCATGTACACCACGACACCCGACGAGCACTTCGTTGTCGCCAAGCACCCGGACCATGCCAATGTGACAGTGGCGTGCGGCTTCTCGGGGCACGGCTTCAAGTTCGTTCCGGTGATCGGAGAAGTCCTCGCGGACCTCGCGATCGACGGCGAGACGAAGCACCCGATCGCGCTGTTCGATCCCGCCCGATCGATTGCCGACCAGGTGGTGTCGGCATGACGATGCTGGAGCCGGAGTTGGATCCCGAGCCGACCTTACTTCCCACGTTGGGAGGTGACACCTACGTCGATCCGGCATATTTCGTCCGCGAGCAGGAGCAGATCTTCGAGCAGATGTGGTTCTGTGCCATCAGATCGGACGACATCGGAGAACCCGGAAAATTCCGCACGGTTCAGGTCGGTCGAGAGTCGATCCTGATCAGCCGCAATCGGAAGGGCGGTGTGACCGCGTTCTTCAACATCTGCCGTCATCGCGGCGCGACACTGTGCACCGAGGAGTCGGGAACGGTGCGTCGAAACTTCCAATGCCCCTATCACGCATGGACGTACGACCTCGACGGGAAACTGATCGCAGCTCCGAACCTGATCGACATGCCGATGATCGACCGGGTGGAGTACGGGCTGCGAAAGGTGCACGTTCGGGAATGGCTCGGGTACGTCTGGGTGTGCGTGGCCGAGGATGTGCCGTCGTTCGAGGACACGGTGCAGGGTGATGTTCGCGAACGGCTCGGCGGTGTGGGTGCCATCGACTCGTACGACATGGACTCGCTCGCCCTGGGGCGTCGGATCGTCTACGACGTCAAGGCCAACTGGAAGCTCATCGTCGAGAACTTCATGGAGTGCTATCACTGCGCAACGATTCACCCCGAGCTCACCGAGGTGCTTCCGGAGTTCGCCGATGGCATGGCAGCGCAGACGTACGTGGGCCACGGTGCCGAGTTCGGCAGCGACATAGCCGGTTTCACGGTCGACGGCTCCCATGGGTTCGACGCCCTCGACGGTGTGAGCGAGGACCGTGATCGACGGTACTACGCGATCACGATCAGGCCGACGGTGTTCGTCAACCTGGTCCCCGATCACGTGATCATCCATCGCATGTTCCCGATGGCCGTCGATCGCACTGTCGTCGAATGCGATTGGCTGTATGCGCCGGGTGTAGTCGCCGATCCGACCAATGCGGCAACAATGGACAAGTCGGTGGAGCTGTTCCATCGCGTCAACGAGCAGGATTTCGAGGCCTGCGAGCGGTGTCAGCCGGCGATGTCGTCACGGATGTATCGCAACGGCGGGGTGCTGGTGCCGGCCGAGCATCACATCAGGGTGTTCCACGACTGGGTCGGATCACGCGTGTCGGGACCAGCCCAATAGCGTCGAAACGCGCTGCGCAGCAGCGAGAACGGATACCCCTGCCGCCGAGAGGCGGTCCTCGTCCAGTCGGTAGGCGGGACCCGAGACGGTGATCGCACCTACCGCGGAACCGTCATAGCTGATGATGGTGGCTGCTGTCGCGTTGAGTCCGATCTCCAACTCTTCACGGGCGTAGGCGATCCCGGTGGCACGGACCGTCTCGATCTCGTCGAGCAGATCGGCCTTGGTGGTGATGGTGTTCGCGGTGAACAGTTCGAGATGACCGTCGACGCCGGCTTTGAGGAGCGAGTCGTCGTACGCCATCAGGGCTTTCCCGCTCGACGTCGCGTGCAGAGCCGACCTTTCGCCGAGCCAGTTGTGACTGATGATCGACGAGCCGCCCCGCACCTGATCGATGTTGACCGTGACGTTTCCGTCGGGCACAGCGATGTTGACGGTCTCGCCGATGGTGTCTGCGAGTTCCTGCAGGATCGGTCGGGCTATGCGGGTGATGTCGAGTTGAGCGGATACGGACGTGGCGAGGCGGATCAGGCCGATGCCCAGGCGATACTTGCCGCGTTCACCCGGTTGCTCGACGAGTCGGCGAAATTCCAGTGCGCTGAGCAGGCGAAAGGCCGTGGACTTGTGGACCTCGAGGTGCGCCGCAACGTCTTGAACCCCGGATTCGCCGTGGTCGGCCAGGTATTCGAGCACCTCGATCGCGCGGTCGACGGACTGGACAGGGGACTCGGACACCACCCCAGTCTTGCAGACTCAGCTGACGCCGACCCATCGAAGTCCCGCAGTGGTGGCAGCCGCGGCGAGAACGATGACGACGAACGGCGCTCGTCGCCAGGCAAGTACGGCGGCAACGGCGACTCCTGCGGGCAACGCGAATCCGGCGAAGTCCTTGCCCACGAGGAGGGTCGATGTGGCGACCAGTGCCACGAAGATGACGGCGACGGCAGTGGTCATCGCCTTGTCGATCCGGGGTGAGATGGCGACTCGGGTTCTCAGTGCCGGACCGGCGATGCGGAGCGCGTAGGTGC
>NZ_LVCU01000009.1:0-455 GCF_001647185.1 Rhodococcus sp. EPR-147 | reverse complement strand
CGGCGACCAGTGCCAAGAGCACGGGTAGTCCGCTGGGCAGGAACATCGAGGCGACGAGCGCAATGCATGCTCCGACGAGGGCTGCGTTGCGGGTGGCCCGGTCTCGGAGCGCGGGCATGATCAGTCCCAGCAGGATCGCAGGGAATGCGGCATCGAGACCGAGTGCGGCGGTATCGGTGATCGCACCGCCGCCGAGCGTGCCGATCACGACGCCGATGTTCCAGGTGACGAACAGTCCGATCCCGCACAGCCAGAACGCTGTTCGACGGCTGCCCTCGTCCTTTTCGGCAACGCTGAAGGCCACTGCCTCGTCGGTGATGAGGTGAGTTCCGATTAGTCGCTTCAACGGAGAGACGTTGCGAAACACCTCACCGATGGAGAAGCCGAGCGGAACCAGTCGGATGTTGGCGAGCAACGCGCTGGCGACAGCGGCAACGGGATTGCCGCCTGCAGCC
>NZ_LVCU01000008.1:0-6034 GCF_001647185.1 Rhodococcus sp. EPR-147 | reverse complement strand
CCGAGATGGCACCGAACGATGCCCCGACCAGAGCGTCGGCCAGGCAGACCAACGCGATGTCGCGGATGTTGACCCCGGGAAGGGTTCGCCATGTCGAACGCATGGTCGTTATAGTGGACGATGTTAGGCTGTTCGTCAAATCAAACGAACGTACCGATGGAGTGAACGAATGGCGGATACCGGTCCACCGATCGCGGCAATAGCTGCCGCTCTCCAGCAGGAACGACGACGCGTCGGCCTGTCTCTCGCAGAAGTTGCGCGTCGTGCAGGCATTGCCAAATCGACTCTGTCGCAATTGGAATCGGGTACCGGCAATCCCAGCCTCGAAACTCTCTGGGCGCTCAGCGTCACCCTCGACGTGCCGTTCTCCAGGTTGGTCGAGCCCGCGAAGCAGTCGGTCCGCCTGATTCGTGCGGGGGAGGGTCCGAGATTCGCGTCGGACAGGGCGGACTACACGGCGACGCTGTTGGCGTCGTCTCCACCGAACGCTCGGCGGGACATCTATCTGATCAGCGCCGACGTCGGTGAACCGAGGCGCTCGGACCCACACTCGCCGAATGTCGTCGAGCATGTGGTGCTCAGCGCGGGACGGGCGATGGTGGGCCCGATGGGGGAGGCCGTCGAACTGGTGCCGGGCGACTACGTTGCCTACCCCGGCGACGTGCCGCACATCTTCGAGGCCCTCGAGCCGAACACCATGGCAGTGATGATCACCGAACACAGCTGACGTAGGGGGAATAGTCGGCGGGCATGCCTCGTTGGACTCCTTCGACGGCGTTCGCTTGGCAAGCCCCGGGCCTCACCCCATTTGTCGCTTCGAGCGACCACTCGCCGAGAGGCGTTTGCAGCGGACGTCGTCCCTACTTTTGTCCGCACATGGAGAGGGACAGGATTCATGGCACCGAAGACGTGGTTCATCACCGGCACATCCAAGGGATTCGGACGCGAGTGGGCCATCGCGGCCCTCGAACGCGGAGACCGGGTGGCAGCAACGGCTCGCAACACCGACACGCTGAAGGATCTCGTCGAGCAGTACGGGGACGCGATTCTGCCGATCGAACTCGACGTGAACGACCGGGCGGCCGACTTCGCGGCCGTGCAGCAGGCTCACGAGACGTTCGGCTCACTCGACATCGTGATCAACAACACCGGCTACGGCCAGTTCGGCATGATCGAGGAACTGTCCGAAGAGGACGCCCGCGCGCAGATCGAGACCAACGTCTTCGGTGCGCTGTGGGTGACCCAGGCCGCACTGCCGTTCATGCGTGCGCAGGGCAGCGGCCACATTCTGCAGGTGTCGTCCATCGGCGGCATTTCCGCGTTCCCGAACGTCGGTGCGTACCACGCCTCCAAATGGGCCCTGGAAGGATTCAGCCAGGCACTGGCGCAGGAGGTCGAAGACTTCGGCATTCACGTCACGCTGATCGAGCCGGGCGGATTCTCCACCGACTGGTCCGGCCCGTCTGCGAAGAAGTCCACCGACATCGCCGCATACGACCCGGTTCGGGACAAAGCCACGAAGCTGCGCAGCGCCCGGCAGGCGACTCCCGGTGATCCGAGTGCAACGCGGTCGGCTCTGCTGAAGGTCGTCGACGCCGAGAAGCCGCCGCTGCGAGTCTTTTTCGGCGAGGCTCCGCTGGAGATCGCGACGAAGGACTACGAATCGCGACTCGCGAGCTGGCGCGAATGGCAGCCCGTGGCCGTCGAGGCACACGGAGGCTGATCAGGCCGCACCTGAGCGTTCACCATCGCATCCGATCGGCGACTTCCCGCGCATCGATGTCGATGGTGAACCGTCAGGTCCGGTTGGGGCCACCCCTTTCGAGTTTCGTTGCGGTCGATCAGTTCTCCGGAGTCAGCGCAGTGATGTCTGCCGACGTTCGCTCATCGGTGTCGGACGTCTCTTGAAAGTAGCGACGGAAAAGCATCCGCATCGATTCGATGACGTCGATGTGCTGCTGAAGAATGATGTCCAGAGAGCGATCTGTGCCGGTGGCCAGGCTGAGAAACTTTGCCTGCAGATCCTGAGCGGACTTGAGGTCGCCCCAGGACTTGACTTCGGTGAGCGCATGCGCGTCTACCTGCATCTTCTTGAGGTGAGCGAGGTAGGCGACACAGGCACCGTCGCATTTGGCGGCGACATCGGCTGGAATGGTGACCGTGCCGGCGTCGGCTTTGGCGTTCAGCTCCTGCCAGTGCGCAATCAGGTTTGGTGGAGAATCAACCACGATTGCACGTCCTTCCTGTCAGTACCACTATTTGGGTAGTTCGGGATCGAGTTGGGCCACGACGACATTGAGTTCGGTGCATGGGTCGTAAGGTGGGCTGCCAGTCAGTTGACCTGTAATCAAAGTTGCTCTGATCAATTGAGCTCCAGCCATGAATGCGATGCCGCAAGTGCGGGATGCATCGGCCGCAATCTGCTGATATTGGGTGGCATCCCGCGTGCCTACTCGGACAGGCTGAAGTCGGTCGAAGTAGGCAGGGTCGTCGATGTAGTCCAAGCTCTGTAGCCCAACGAAAATGCGTACAAAATACCCGTCGGCAGGCGAGCGACTTACCCAGCCGCAGATCTTGAATCCATTTTGATCGCGTCCGAATATCCCCGATTCCTTGGTCTCGGCGTTCAGTCCCGCTTGCTCGATGGCCTCGTCGGGGATGGTGCAGGGATCCCATGGCGTCGTGGGTGTTGCGATGGTGGTGCTGGCCGCGGTCGGCGTCGCGTCGTCCCCTGCAGCGCTCGCACAGCCCGTGAGCAGCAGAAGTATCGCCATTGCCGGGAGCCATCGACGTGCCCTGTGCATCGCTGTCGTCCATTCCTCGAGAACACCTATGTTCTTGGACGCACTTGCTCCTCGTCCGGTTCCCGAGACGGTCGAATTCACGCCCCTCGTGGGAATTCACACCGCGTCTAGGGGGTGCGGATTCCCACGAGGGGCGTAGATCGGCGGTACTCGAGCGCGATCGCCCGATGGGCCGCCATCGTAGATGCGTCACTGTGCGGCGTCGGTGAGACAGCCTCAGTGGCTGCATGATCGAACGGATGCCACCGACGATTCGACTCCATGATCCGTGTCAGGCTGTGTCACAGTCGCTTTCGCGCTTGCAGACGCTCCACGAGTCCGAGGTTGAATCTTTCGATGTCCTCGACGGCGAAGGTGTCGTCGCCGACAAGTGCGAGAGAGGGGCGTCGCAGGAAATGCTCACCGCCCACGGGGATGCTGACCAGTTCGACCAGGCGCTGGAGCCATCGAACGACCCGCAAGGACGAGGGGACGTGGTCGGCCAGCAGAAGGGTCCCGCCGGGCCGCAGCACTCGTGTCATCTCCGCGAGAGCGACGTCGGGTGAGGGGATCGCGCACAGGGAGAAGGTGCAGACGACGGTGTCGAACGATGCGTCGGGGAACTCCAGGCCATGCGCATTGCCGAGCATCAGATTGGCATCGGGCATCACCGCCTCTGCACGAGTTCGACCGCGCGCCAGCATGTCCGGGCTCAGTTCGATCCCGGTCAAGGCCGTCCGCTCCGGGTAGTGATCGAGGTTGAGGCCGGTTCCCACCGCGATCTCGAGCACCTCGCCGGTGGCTCGAGAGCAGATCCAGGATCGGGTGTCTCGAAACAGAACGCGGTCGAGAAAGTTCATGTGCTTGTCGTAGTGGACCGACTGTTTGTCCCAATATCGCTGCCACCTGTCATGCCGTCGATTCATGGCTTCGCGCACGGTGTCGATTGCTCCATGCCCAATCGTCGCATCACAAGACTCGCCGGACACCATCCCACTGCCGAGTAGAACACGAGGTTTCCGCCGACGAACGCCGTCAGTGCTTGCCATCGACGGTCGTGTAGTCGGGTGAGCGCGAGGCTCGCGAGCACCACGGTGCCTGCCAATGCCGGTACTGCGCGATCGATACTCGGGCGGACGGATCCTGCAGCACATGACATGAGGAGATGCTCGATTCTCTGAGTGAACGGGGTTGTTGATGTATACCCTAGGGGGTACAAGTTCAGGTGTCATTGATACCCCCGGGGGTACCGTGCTACCGTTCGGACACCGCCCCCGACCTTTAAGGACACACAGTGAGTTCTACGGACGTTCGAACCGACGAGAGTTCTGCAGACAGCTCGCCGCCAGGGATCACCGGGGGGCCGTTGGCGCGCTTCGGTGCGCGCATGGCAGGCAATTTCAAGTGGGTGGTCACCGCGTGGCTCGTGGTCATCATCGGATTGGGAGCGTTTGCCCCGTCGGTGTTCGGCTCTCTCGCCGGTGCCGGTTGGCAATCCAACGGATCGGAGTCGGTCCAGGTTCGCGAACTCGCACAGGAGCACTTCGGCGGGAACTCTTCTGCCGCGATACAGGTGGTCGTGCACTCGGACACCGAACAGGTGACGGATCCCGCTGTCGCGGCAGTCATTTCCGAGGTCACCGACATTCTGGCCGCTGACTCGCGGATTTCCGAGGTCATCCCCCCGCAACCGGGGATGTCGATCAGTCCCGACGGGCACACCGGAATCCTCATCGGTGGAGCGAACGGGACGACCGACGAGATGGTGAAGGCCGTCGACGATCTCAAGGGTGACTTGACCGCAGCCTCCACGGACTCGATCGAGGTCTACCCGACCGGAGCATCGGCGCTGTGGAGTGACTTCAACAAGGCCAACCACGACGCGATGATCAAGGCCGAGATCATCTCCTGGCCCGTCACTTTGGCGATCATGGTGCTTGCGTTCGGATCGCTCGTCGCGGCAGGTCTGCCCCTGCTGTTGACGCTGGCCGGTCTGGTCGCATCCGCGGGTGGCTTGGTTCTGCTGAACGAGATCACGCCGAACTCGGTGTGGGCCATGAACTTTGCGATGATGTTCGCGCTGGCGCTCGGTATCGACTACGCGCTCTTCCTCGTCGTTCGATTCCGGGATGCGCTCCGAAAGACCATCGACGCCGGACGGATCGACCCGCAGCGTGCAGTGGCAGAAACGATGGACACGGCAGGCAAAGCAGTCCTGCTGTCCGGTCTGACCGTGCTGATCAGCTTGTCTGCCGTACTTCTCGTACCGGCACCTGCGGTACGCACGATGGCCGTGGGCATCATGCTCGCGGTGGTGTTCGTGCTCGCGGCCACCCTCACACTGCTCCCCGCAGTTCTGGGCAAGCTCGGAGCCAAGGTCAATGCCGGCTCCCTCCCGTACGCGAAGCGTCAGGTGCACCGTTCGCCGAAATTCGCGTCCTGGGGTCAGTTGCTGCACAAGCATCCGTGGCCGTTCGCCATCGGCTCGCTGTTGATTCTGGTGGCGCTGTCGATTCCGGCTCTGGGTCTGAAGGTCGCCATGCCGTCCATTTCGGTTGTGCCCGAGGACGCTCCGGTCCGGCAGGGCTACGAACTGGTGCAGGCACAGATGGGCGAAGGTGCACCAGGCATGCTGCAGATCATCGCCCCTACATCGGAGGCGGAGCAGACCGCGCAGATCGCAGCGAGCGTCGACGGCGTATCGATGGTGACGCCGCCCATGCCCGCCATGGACGGATCCGACTTCGTCATGCTGCAGGCCATCCCGAACGTGGACCCGTCGGACCCCGCACTCGAGACCACACTCGACGCCTTGCGCGCCGAGCTGCCCGAGGGAGCGATCGTCGGCGGTGCACCCGCGGAGAACCTGGACCTGCAGACAGCGTTGAACGAGTATCTGCCGATCGTGGTGTCGGTGATCCTCGTGCTCGGATTCCTGCTGCTGCTGATCGCGCTGCAGGCACCGCTGATCGCTCTGCTGGGGACCGTGGTCAGCCTGCTGTCCACCGGAGCGGCATTCGGTGTGGCGAAGCTGATCTTCCAGGACGGTCACGGCTCGTCGCTGCTCGGATTCACGCCGCAGGGATTCCTGAACGGTTGGGGCCCGGTGTTCTTCTTCGCGATGATCTTCGCAATCGCGATGGACTACACGGTGTTTCTGCTGTCGAGCGTCAAGGAACACTACGAGAACACCGGTGATCCGCACGGTTCTCAGGTCGACGGAATGGCGCATTCGGGTCGGGTGATCTTCG
>NZ_LVCU01000007.1:0-7293 GCF_001647185.1 Rhodococcus sp. EPR-147 | reverse complement strand
CGCCGTATTGCTGGACGCGATTCTCATCCGCTTGGTTCTGCTGCCGGTGTTGTTGCGCTTGACCGGCCACGCCGCATGGTGGTCACCCGCGTGGTTGCGTGCGGTACTCCCCAAGATCGGCTTCTCGCACAGCTGAGTGTCACCGATCCAGAGCAACACGGTGGTGGCCGAGGCCGTACGGCTTCGGCCACCACGACCACTCTTACCCCTAGGGGTAAACTGGAGTTTCATCGAACGAAGGACTGAACGACATGACCGGTGACACCGAAAGCATCGCATTGGTATTGAACCGTCTGCGGCGTGCGCAGGGTCAGCTTGCAGGGGTGATTGCCATGATCGAGAGCGGTCGTGACTGCAAGGATGTCGTCACCCAGCTGGCCGCGGTGTCGAAGGCTCTCGACCGGGCAGGGTTCAAGATCGTCGCCACCGGACTCCGTGAGTGCATCACGGGAGCGGAGACAGGCGAGAAGATGAGCGAAGCGGAACTCGAGAAGCTGTTTCTCGCCCTCGCCTGAGAATCTTCTGCCCACCCCGCAATGGAACGGGGTGGGCAGGACTATTTTCTGGAGAACATGCGGGACAGAAATCCTGGAGACGGCGGATCGGCATCGTGACCCTTGCATCGATTCGACGAGGGAACGCCCCGCATCACCTGGTCGATGTGCTGGCCGCACCCTGCCCACGTCGTCTTTCCGCACTTCTTGCACGTGACGGCTCTACACATGATTTCTCCTCTGTCACTCGAACACCTGACTTCACTATACCCAAGGGGGTATAGCGGTCAGGTCGAGTGGTCGTTCACACGACGGCGCTGTCGCCGCCCAACGTCATGATTGCCGCCTGTAGCAGTGCAGTGGCCTCGTCGGCCACGTCGGCAAGCCCGGAAGCATCGGACAATCCGACCATGACCTGCGGATTCATCGCCTCCACGATCGTGCTGCCTCCGTCGGCTCGGACGACTACGTTGCAGGGCAGCAGCAACCCGACCTGCCGATCCGTATCGATCGCTCCCTTCGCCAATCGCGGATTGCAGGCACCGAGGATGACATAGCGTTCGATGTCGGCGTCGATCTTCGACTTCAACGTGGCCTGCATGTCGATTTCGGTGAGGATGCCGAAACCTTGTTCGGACAGCGCTTTTCGAGTGGCGTCCACAGTGTCCTCGAACGTGGTGTTCACTCGCGTGCTGATGGCCAATTCGGTCATGATGTTCCGATCCTTCGGTTGTCGAGCGTGACAATGCCGAGCATACCCGCATGGGTATCGCACAGCCGGTGAGATGTCGCTTATCCCGCTGACAGACCGGCGTCGATTTGGCATGGTGGAGGTATGCAGCGGCGCGCGGGCGAGAGTTGGTCCGCGGGACCGGTCTCAGTGTTTTTGGTCGCTCCGCGGGCTCCGCTCTCAGGGGTAACCCCTGGGTACATCACGAGAATCGATCACTGCGTCCGAAGCAGGTCCGCACGCTTCGCGTGCTTTGCTGCTCCGAGGACGAAAGATTTCGGTCGCCCCGCGCCGTTGCATGTCACAGCGCTTCACCTGATCGACAGCCGTCCATGACCGAGCGCGAATTGTCCCCACGGGCCGCTGCGACACTGGCTCGGTTGGCGGCCGATGCCGAGTGGACGCGATCGGGCCTCGAGGTCGCGTTCGCGCGTCTCACGCCTGAAAAGGCGTCGTGGTTGGCCGATCGCATCATCAATCTGTATCCGAGCCCGCCGTTCGACGAGGCATCGATATTCGTTCTGTTGCGCGACCTTCCGTTCATCTCGGAGCCTTCGAGGTCTTCGCAGCGACCGCAAGTACGCACCGGCCGCAAACCCTGGCGATTCGAGGTGCCACGCTACGAAACGACCGGTCAGCTCGCGCGATCCCTCGACCTGACGATCTCCGAAATCGAATGGTTCGCCGATCTGCAGGGCAGACTCCGAACCGCACCGTTCCCGTTGCAGCACTATCGGTCTGCGCGACTCGACAAGCGGCAGGGAATCCGCCTGCTGGAGGTTCCGAAACCGCGACTGCGCGAGATCCAGCGAAAGATATTGCGCCGCATCCTCGACCGAATACCGGCGCATCCGGCGGCGCACGGCTTTCGAAAGGCGCGGAGCCCGCGAACCTTTGCGATGCCCCACGCCGAACGCGACGTGGTGATCCCGGTGGATCTCCGACGCTTCTTCCCGTCCATCGGCTTCGATCGAGTGGTCGCGATCTTCGAGGCGGTCGGCTACCCACGGAGGGTAGCGGCAAATCTCGCAGCGCTGTGTACGACGGTCACCCCCGCCGGCGAGTTGATCGGGATGGACCGTCCCACCGCAGCGAGACTTCGTGCCACACATCTGCCGCAGGGTGCGCCCACGTCTCCTGCGTTGGCGAATCTCGCTGCGCGACAACTCGATATCCGAGCCAGTGGACTGGCCCGATCTGTTGGAGCTCGCTACAGCCGATACGCAGACGACCTGGCGTTCTCCGGCGGTGCGGATATCGACGTCGACAGACTGCTGTGGCTGACCTCCCAGATCGCCCACGACGAAGGCTTCACGATCCATCCGGACAAGACCAGGGTCCGACGCGCGCATCAGAGACAACAGCTCACCGGACTCGTCGTCAACTCGTGGCCGGCAGTGCCCCGAGAAGAGTACGACAATCTCAGGGCGCTGCTGCACAACTGCATCACCGCCGGCGTTGCCGAACAGAACCGAAACGACCACAACGACTTTCGGGCCCATGTCTACGGACGCATCGCCCGCATCGGCGAGACCAACGAGACGCGACGAGCAAAGCTGCTAAGTATGGCGTCGCAGGTGAACTGGGACTGAGCCGCGAATCAGCTCCTCGGATTCGGATTCCAGCCTCCGATCGCAGGCGGGAATACAGAACTGAGGAGCGGATACGCCTCAGAGGGCTCGCACTCGCAGAAGCACTCCGGTCTGCGGGAACAACACCGGCAGGGCCACACCGGCCTGCGCGAGCATCGCACCCGACAGTTCCAGTACCCCGCCGTCGGCGATCCACGGCGGCAGTTGGATACCGTTGCCGAGATCGCTCAGTTCACGTACGAATTCGATGCGATACCTGAGGGAGGGATCGAGACCCGGGAGGCGCACGCGATCCGTGCGGTCCTCGGCCGAGGTGTCCATCCGCACCACTGCGTACGCGGCCTCGGAGAAGTCCGCTGCCACGACTCCGTGCACCCAGACGCTCGGGTCGGGGTGGTCGGAGCGCACCACGTCACCGGTGTGCAGTAGCCTGCGCAGTTCCTTGTACAGCGTGGTCCAGGTTGCCAGGTACTCGTGATCCTCGGACGATAGTTCCGTGACGTCCATCTCCAACCCGGCGTGACCGAACAGCGCTGTCAAGCAACGGAATTGGAGCGTGGACCACCGGCCGGATGTGTGCGCGATCTGCGGCCCGACATGGGATCCGATCAACTCCGGCGGCAGCAACTGCGTCGTCCACCGCTGCAGCCGTTGACGTTCGAGTGGATCGTTGGTGTCCGACGCCCAGACCCGGTCGGTGTGTTCGAGGACCTCGAGGTCGATGCGGGCTCCGCCCGATGCGCAGGACTCGAACTCGACCTGTGGATGTCGGGATCGCAAGGCGTCGAGTAACCGATAGAACGCCGAGGTCTGGGCGTGCACAGCAGCGCGTCCGTCGGTATCGACCGCGAGCATCAAGTCGCGGTTGTGATCCCACTTCACGTAGTCCGGCCGCTCGGTCGCCAACACGGTATCGATGGCCGAGAGGAGATAGTCGAAGACATCCTGGCGCGTCAGATTCAGCACGTGCTGATGACGCCACTCGAGTGGAACTCGACCCGGTGCTGCGAGCATCCACTCCGGATGCGCCCGAGCGATATCGGAATCCAGGTTCACCATCTCCGGCTCGAACCACAGGCCGGGGCTCATGCCGAGCTCTCGGACGTGATCGAACAGCGGAGCCAGCCCATCGGGCCAGACGCCCTCGTCCACCTGCCAGTCTCCGAGACCGGCCCGGTCGTCGCGTCGGTGGCGGAACCAGCCGTCGTCGAGAACGAATCTCTCAACGCCCACTCGTGCGGCGACGTCCGCGATGCCGCGCAGCCGGGTGAGATCGTGATCGAAGTAGACGCCTTCCCACACGTTCAGCACCACTGGGCGCGGGGATGTGGGATGTGCTGGGCGGGAGCGCATCCAGCGATGCAGCGACTGCGCCGAACCGTCCAATCCGGCAGAGGAGTACACGAAATGCACCCACGGAGTCGTGTACGTCTCACCTGTCTGCAGCACCACCTCGCCGGGGGCGAGCAGCTCACCGCCGCCCAGCACGCCCGAGGCCTGACCGGCACGCTCGGGCAGACGCTCGGCCAGGTGCAGGTGATCGCCGCTCCAGGCGACATGGGCACCCCATACCTCGCCGCTGCGGAAGCCGAAGCCTTTGCTGCCTGCGGTGAGTACCAGGGTGGCGTCGTGCCCGGTTCTTCCGCGACGCGAGGCACGCGCCACCGTGCCGTGATCGAACCGTCGACGCTGCGGGGTGCGTTCGCGGCAGTGCCGGCCGGTGAGGTCGAGCAGTTCGGTTGCCGTGTCCGGCAACGGCATCAGGGCCACGACGCCGTCGACGGTCAGGGGTTCGCCCGAGACGTTCCGGACACCCTGACGCACCCGCAGTGATCCGCCGACCTCGAGCGACAGTTCTATCGACCACGAGATGCCCAGCTGGCTGTCGGAAGCGTCCACAGTGCAACCGAATTCGGTAGCGGAGACGGTCACATCTGCCCACCGCGGGTACTGCACCGAACCGTCGCGATGCATGGCCAGAGCTGGGGTGCCCTGCCAGGCGTCGTCGCCGCCGGGTGCCAGGGTGAGCCACCGAGGTACGTCGACACTCGAGTGCGGAACTGCGGGTATCGCGGCTCGGCGCAGTTCGGTGAGGTCGTGATCGGAGAGTTCTCCGAGATCGGTACCCCAGTGCAGCACGGCCGGAACTGCGGTGGAGGACGGGCCGAGGATCACCATGACTCCGTCACGGCGCAGGACGGTGAAACTCACTTGTTGGCACCCATCGTCAGACCGGATACGAAATGTCGTTGCAGCGCAATGAAAACCAACACCGTAGGCAGTGCCACCAGCACCGATCCGGCCGCGAGTAGATTAGTGTCGGTGAAGAAGCTGCCCTGCAGATTCTGCAGCGCCGTCGTCACCGGGAGCTTGTCACCGCTGACCATCAGGGCCAGAGCCCAGAAGAAGTCGTTGTAGATCCACGTCACCATGAGTGTCGCGAGGGCAGCCAGTGCGGGCCGGCACAGCGGCATGACGACCTGCCAGTACTGCCGGAACAGCCCGGCTCCGTCGACGGTCGCCGCCTCGAGCAATTCGTGGGGCACGGTCTTCATGTAGTTGCTGAGCACGAAGACGCAGAACCCGGTCTGGAATGCGACGTGCACGATGATCAGGCCCCAGTAGCTGTCGTACAGCGAGCCCGAGGAACTCATCCAGTACGGAACCGGAATTGCGTTGTACAGCCGGAACAGTGGGGTCAGCAGCGTCTGCTGGGGTAGCAGGTTTCCGGCGATGAACACCGCCAACATGAAGATGTTGAACTTCCAGCTGAACCGCGCCAGGATGAACGCCGCCATCGAGCCGAAGAACAGGATGAGCAGCACCGACGGAACGGTGATGATCAGCGAGTTGAGGAAGTAGTGCGGGATGCCGCCGATCTGCCACGAGTCGATGTAGTTGTCCAACGTGAACCCGCCCACCGACAGGTAGCCGTTGAGCAGCACGTAGTCGTAGCTGCGGAACGAGTTGTACACCGCCCACGCCAGTGGAAACAGCCAGGCCACTGCCATGACCGTCAGCAGCACGTAGATCGCGATCTGCGCGGTGCCCGCGCGTCGACGATTGGCGACGGCCGCGCGATTGCGGGTCAGCGGATCGCGCTCGGGAGGTGCTGTGCGCGTGAGTGAAGTGGTCATCAGTCTTTGCTCCGAAGAACGATGGCGAGGTACAGGGCGATGAAGACGAGTGAGATGCCGAGCATGATCGTGGCCAGTGCCGAACCGAAGCCGATGCGGCTCGCCTCACCGACCACGTTGGCCGTCACGAGCGCCGAGATCAGCTCGAGTCCGTTGCGGCCCTTGTTGATCACCCACACCAGGTCGAAAGCGCGTAGCGCCTCGATGACGGTGATCACGATGATCAGTAGGTTGGTGTTCTTCATCAGCGGGAAGATGACGCTGAAGAACGTGCGAATCGGTCCGGCGCCGTCCATCACCGCGGCCTCGCGGACGGACGGGTCGATGGCCTTGAGGCCGGCCAAGTACAACAGCATGATGTAGCCGGTGTGCCGCCAGCCTGCTGCGACCATGACGGCCCAGATGTTGATGTCCGGATCGCCGAGCCAGTCGACGTCGGTACCGAGCAGGCTGTTGAGGACGCCGCCCTCGGTGGAGTAGATGAGCTGCCAGATGAAGCCGATGAGGGCCATCGACAGCACCACGGGGATGTAGAAGATGCTCTGGTAGAGCCGAGATCCCTTGAGGTTCTTGTCCAGCAGGATCGCCAGCAGGATGCCGATGACGGTGGGGACGAGGAACAGGAACACGAGCCACAGCACGTTGTTCTGCAACGCCTGCTGGAACGGTGGGTACGCCTGGACCGCGTCGACGTAGTTCTGGGTACCGATCCACTCGATACTCGACGTGCCGCCGATGCCGTCCCACCGTGCAAACGACAGGATGACCGTGAAGACCGTGGGGATCCAGACGAGTCCGATGACGATCATCGCGGGAACGCCGAGCATCATCGCGATGGTCCACTTCTCGCGAACACTGCGCCTGATCTTCGGCGACTTGACCCGTTCGGGTGCGGTCATGGCATTACCTGATCTCGACGTGGGTGAATGAATTGGGGGCGAGCGGGATTCATGTTCCGAACACCGCCGACTTCTGACGCTCGATGCTGCGGACCAATCCGTCGACGTCGTTCGGGTTGCCGATGAACTGTTGCAGGGCCGGGATCATGACGATCGACGCGAAATCGGGGCGAGTGTCGCGGTCGAAGAACTGCGTGATCTCTCCGGCGTTCTGGACGAGGTCTGCCGACTTACGCACCAGCGCAGGGAAATCCGACAGGTCGGCGTCTCGATGTGCGGGGATGGCCTGCGGATCCTGCTTCGCGTAGGCGACGGCAGGTTCGGGGCCGGTGAGGAAGGTCAGCAGCTTCTCGGCCCCCGGGCGATTGCGTGGATCCGCCCGCATCATGAAGCCGTCCATCGGGGCCTCGACCGCGGAACTGCCGATGGCGGAGTCGAGTT
>NZ_LVCU01000006.1:0-26848 GCF_001647185.1 Rhodococcus sp. EPR-147 | reverse complement strand
GCTCTTGTTGAGCAACGCCGTCTGAGCGTCGGCGATCTTTCGACCCAGCGGTTGTGGCTGATGGAACGGCAGAAGCTCACGCCACGTGTCGAATACGGTGCGGACTCGATTGTCGGTCCAGCTGACGTCACCGGCCAGCAGGGTGCGGTGGAAGTCGACTCCGTTGAGGCGCAGGTTCAGATAGTCGAACGTCCCCATCGGCGGCCATCCGTCACGTGCACCGAAGCCGATCGGGGTGACGCCGTCGGCCTGCATCTGCTTGCTCAGGGTGACCCACTGGTCGTAGGTCCTGGGCGGTTCGTACCCGCGCTCGGCCCACAGGCTCGGGCGGTAGAACACGGCCCACGGGTAGTAGAAAAACGGAATCAGATACTGATTGCCGTCGGATCCGGTCGAGTTCTCCTTGAAGGAGTCGCTGTATCCGCCGCCGTTGCTCGCCCACACGCTCGAGACGTCCTCCACCAGACCCTTGTCTGCGAAGTACTTCATTCGATAGCCGCCCATCCAGGTGAACACGTCGTCGGGCGTGCCCTGGAGGTAGTTGTTGACGTTCTCCTGGAACGACGTCGAGTCGACGGTGTTGACGCGGATGTCGCCACCGGTCTGCTGCCGATACATGGCGACGACATCTTCGACGCCGACCTTGGAGTTCTTGTCCGACAGCCGTGAGCCGAGCGTGATCGTGTTGGGATCGAGACTGCTCGAACACGACGACAGCACGCCACCTGCGGTGATCGCACCGGCGGCGACGAGCGCAGACCTGAGGAAGTCGCGCCGGGACGGCTGCCAGGTACGCGGCCACTCGTGTGGGTTCATGAGAGTCCTTCGACGGAAAATATCGATAACGATCAGAAGTGAACATTCCGCTGTGCGTTCCGCGGTACTCGTCTGAACGTTCGGGGTGATGCAGGTTACAGAAACACGACGCCACGGCGTCTGTCAAGCTCTTCGAGGCCTGCTCACCAGCATCAGTAAGAAAATGTTCATTCATGTTGACATCTGAGGACGTCTCGTTCATATTGTGAGCATGGACACAGCGCGACGCAGCACCTGGCCGACCCAGGGAATCTCCTTCGGGGGCGACTACAACCCCGAGCAGTGGCCCGAGGACGTCTGGCGACGTGACGTCGAACTGATGCACGAGGCCGGTGTCGACTTCGTGACCGTCGGTGTGTTCTCCTGGGCTCGTCTGCAGCCGACCGCCACGACGTGGGACTTCGAGTGGCTCGATCGCGTCATGGATCTGATGCACCAGGGCGACATTCGCGTGGACCTGGCCACGGCCACCGCGTCGCCGCCGCCGTGGTTGGCCACTGCGTACCCGCAGATGCGTCCGGTCGACGAGCGCGGCTACCGCTACGCCATCGGCAGCCGTCAGACGTGGAGCCCCAGTTCCGCTGTGTACCGCGAACATTCACTGGTACTGGTCGAGAAGATGGCCCATCGTTACGGCGAGCACCCCGCGCTCGCGATGTGGCACGTCTCCAACGAACTCGGGTGCCACAACGCCCTGTGCTACTCCGACGACAGCGCGCACGCGTTCCGGGAATGGCTCAGCGCCAAGTACATCGACCTCGAAACCCTCAACACCGCGTGGGGCACCGACTTCTGGAGCCAGCGGTACAGCGACTGGGACGAGATCGTTCCCCCATCGGTGAGCACCACGTTCGGTAATCCCACGCACCAACTCGACTGGCGCCGTTTCTGCTCCGACGCGCTCCTCGAGCAGTACCGCGCCGAGAAGGCAGTGCTGAACCGCATCACCCCCGACGTGCCGGTCACCACCAACTTCATGGTGGGTATGGGGCAGGGACCCGCGCTCGCCGGCAACATGGACTACGCGTCCTGGGCCCCCGAGCAGGACATCGTCTCCACCGATCACTACCTCGTCGGTCCCGAGACCGGCGACGCCGCAGCGCATCACAAGCTTTCGTTCTCGGCTGACCTCACCCGCGGCGTCGCGGGGCGTCGACCCTGGTTGTTGATGGAACATTCCACCAGCGCCGTCAACTGGCAGCACATCAACCGCGCCAAGGTGCCCGGTGAGATGATGCGGAACTCGCTGGCGCACATGGCACGTGGAGCAGACGGCATCGCCTACTTCCAGTTCCGCGCCTCCAAGGCCGGAGCGGAGAAATTCCACTCCGCATTGGTGCCGCACGCGGGCGAGGACTCCGCCCGGTGGCGTGAGGTCGTCGAACTCGGTGCGGCACTGCGTCGCATGGCCCCGGTGGCAGGCAGCACCGTCGACGCTCGGGTCGCCGTGCTCTTCGACTGGGCCTCGCAGTGGGCGTGCGAACAAGAGGGCCATCCGTCGATGGCGATGCAGCCCATGGAGATTGCCCGCCGCGCCCATCACGGGTTCACCTCCGCAGGCGTGACCTGCGATGTCGTCCCGTCGTCGACGGACCTGAGCGACTACGACGTGATCGTGGTTCCGGCCCTGTACCTGTGCAGTGACGAGACCGCTGCGCGGATCGCCGACGCGGCCGAGGCGGGTGCGCAGGTGCTCGTCACTGCTTTCTCGGGAATCGCCGACGAGGACGACCACGTGCGACTCGGCGGCTACCCGGGAGCCTTCCGCGAGTTGCTCGGAGTCCGCGTCGAAGAGTTCTTCCCGCTCGCCGAGGGCGAGACCCTGCCCCTCGACGACGAGACCGTCGGTGAGATCTGGAGTGAATATCTCACCGCATCCGAGGATGTCGACGTGCTGGCGCGCCACACCAGGGGCCATCTGCGCGGTGTGCCCGCGCTGACGAAGCGGGCCGTCGGCACCGGCGCTGCCTGGTATGCGGCCACCGTTCCCGACGCAGTCGGCTGGGCTGCACTGACCGACAAGCTCTGCGGTGCAGCCGGTATCGAGACTCGACGAGATCTGGGATCCGATGTGGAGATCGTGCGGCGCTCGGCGGGGGAGCAGTCCTGGCTGTTCGTGCTCAACCACGGAAGCGACAAGGTGAGTGTGCCGGCCACCGGTACCGATCTGGTCAGCGGCGCACACGTCGACGGCGAGCTGATCGTGGCTGCCGGCGGTAGTGCAGTGATTGCCGAGAACAGCTGATGCTCGCCCATCAGCGTCAGCAGAAGATCCTCGACCAGGTGACGGCGCAGGGTGCGGTCAAGGTCGCCGATCTGGGAACTGCACTGTCGGTGTCGGACATGACCATTCGACGCGACATCAACGAACTGGTGGCTCGCGGTCTGGTCGAGCGGGTGCACGGCGGTGTCACGCTGCCACGATCGGCGAGCGTGTTCGAGCCGGGCTTCTCCGCGAAGTCCGAACTGGATCGAGATGCCAAGGCGGACATAGCCAAGGCCGCAGCTCGGTTCGTGCGACCGGGGACCTCCATCGGCATCTCCGGCGGTACCACGACTCACGCGCTCGCTCAGGAACTACTCGACATCCCGGACATCACCGTCGTCACCAATTCGCTTCCCGTCGCCGAGGTCTTCCACACCGGTGGCCGAACGGATCAGACCGTCCTGCTCACCGGCGGACAACGCACGCCCTCCTATGCGCTGGTCGGACCACTCACCGTCAGCGCGTTGCAGAGCATCCACCTGGACATGCTGTTCCTCGGAACGCACGGAGTGGACATCGAATCAGGGCTCACCTGCCCCAATCTGATGGAAGCACAGACCAATCAGGCGCTGGTGGCATCGTCCCGACGCGTCATCGTGCTGGCCGACCACACCAAATGGGGCGTCCGCGCGCTCGCCAACACCATCCCGCTCTCCCGCGTCGACGTGTTCGTCACCGATGCCGGGCTCGACCCCGGCGTGCAGGACGCGTTGTCCGAGGTGGTCGACGACGTGGTGATCGCCGGAGGACCCGTCGACACGAACGAGGAACGAGTACTCGATGACCGCGCATGACGCCACGAAGCACGCACTGCGCAAGACGTCGACCACTCTGGCCGACGGCCGCGAGCTGATCTACTACGACGACACCGAGCCCTACGTCTCCGGCGGAGCCACCCGAGACTTGGTCGATACCCGCGCTCTCTCACCGTCGATGTCGCAGTCGCAGATGCGATTCGACGTCCTCACAGGCGACTGGATCGTCATCGCGGCGCAGCGAATGGACCGCACGTTCCTGCCCCCGGCCGACGCGTCGCCGTTGGCACCGAGCCGCCCCGACAGGCCGGCGACAGAGATTCCAGCTGCGGACTACGACGTGGTGGTGTTCGAGAACCGGTTCCCATCACTGTCCGAAACTGCTGCACAACAGACGCTTCCGAGCGAGGTGGACGGCGAGGCGCTGTGGCCGCTCGCGCCAGGCACCGGACGCTGCGAGGTGATCTGTTTCGCCAGTGATCCCGACGCCTCCTTCGTGTCGTTGGAGCTCTCTCGCGTCCGCACCATCATCGACGTCTGGGCCGACCGTACGGCTGCCCTCTCGGCTGTCCCCGGTGTGCAGCAGGTCTTCTTCTTCGAGAACCGCGGAAAGGAAATCGGCGTCACGCTGACGCACCCGCACGGTCAGATCTACGCCTACCCCTATCTCCCGCCCCGCACCGACGCGATGATGCGACAGTCGCGCACACACTTCGAGCGCACCGGTCGAGTCCTGCTCGCCGATGTACTCGCGGCCGAGCTGCGTTCGGGTCGACGCATCGTCGTCGACGTCGAACACTGGGTCGCGTACGTCCCGGCGGCGTCGCGCTGGCCCGTCGAGGTACATCTCGCTCCTCGTCGTGACGTGGCGGACCTGGCCGAGTTGAACGGTGCCGAGCGAGACGAGCTGGCCGGGGTCTACCGCGAGCTGCTGCGCGGCGTCGATGCATTCTTCGAAGGCGTCGACGAAGTGCCGTACATCTCGGCGTGGCATCAGGCCCCCGTCGGAGCCGATCGCGAACTGGGACGTCTGCATCTGCAACTGTTTTCGATGATGCGCTCACCGGGCAGGATGAAGTTTCTGGCCGGGTCGGAATCGGCGATGGGCGCGTGGGTCAACGACACCACGCCCGAGCGGATCGCCGATCGCCTGCGCGAGGTGCTGGCATGAATTGGCTCGAGGTGGTGCCCGAGGAGGATCTCGCCGACGCAGCAGCGGCGTTGTTCCGCAGTGCATTCGGCGGCGAACCCGATGGCGTCTGGATCGCTCCCGGACGCGTCAATCTCATCGGTGAGCACATCGATTACGCAGGCGGACTCGTGTTGCCGTTCGCGCTGCCGTACGCAACCGCAGTCGCTGTCCGGCGCCGCGAGGACACTGTGATGCGCGCCGTATCGACACATACCGACGAGTCGTGGACGGGTGAGCTCGCGGAGATCGGTCCGGGCACGCCGTCGGGTTGGGCCGCGTACGTGGCAGGTGTGTCCTGGGCACTGCAGGTTCACGGCGTCGGCGGAGTCGATGTGGCCGTGCACTCCTCGGTACCGGTGGGCTCGGGGTTGTCGAGCTCGGCGGCCCTCGAATGCTCGTTCGCGCTGGCGCTCGACGACCTCTTCGATGTGCAGGTCGATCGGAAAGTGTTGATCGACGCCAGTATTCGGGCCGAGAACGAGATCGCCGGTGCGTCGACCGGAGGCATGGATCAGAACATCGCGATGTCGGCCCAGTCGGGACATGCGCTGCTACTCGACTGTCTCGACGGTTCGACGCGTCAGATACCCCTCGATCTCGCCGCGTCGGGAACTCGGTTGCTGGTGATCGACACCAATGCGCCGCATCGGTTGGTCGACGGTCAGTACGGAGAACGCCGGAAGGCGCTGGACACCGCGTACGCCGAATTGGGGGTGACGACGCTGCGCGGTCTCGATCTCGACAAGGCGGTGTCGGGACTCGTCGACGACGCCCTGATCGCGCGAGTTCGCCACGTGATCAGCGAAATTCGCCGAGTGGAGGAGGCCGCCGAACTGCTCGACCGCGGCACCGCAGGAGCCGAACTCGGTGAGTTGATGACGGCCTCGCACGCGTCCTTGCGAGACGACTACGAGGTCAGCTCACCGGAGCTGGACAGTGCGGTCGATGCGGCGCTGCGCGCGGGTGCATACGGGGCCCGGATGACCGGCGGGGGATTCGGCGGCTCTGCCATTGCGCTGGTTCCCTCGGAGTTGGTCCAGGCTGTTGCGGACGAGATCGCTACCAGCGCAGCACGATCCGAACTGCCGGAACCCACTTTTCTGACCGCCGAGCCCTCCGGCTCCGCGCATCGATTCTTCTAACCTCGACAAAGGAGTACTCCCATGGCACAGGTCACGTACGAAGGAGCGACCAAGCTCTATCCGGGATCGGACGTCGCGGCGGTCGAATCGTTGGACCTCGCCATCGAGGACGGCGAGTTTCTGGTTCTCGTCGGTCCGTCCGGCTGCGGAAAGTCCACCTCGTTGCGCATGCTCGCCGGGCTCGAGGACGTCGACTACGGTGCCATCAAGATCGGCGATCGCGACGTCACCTCGCTGGCACCCAAGGAACGCGACATCGCGATGGTGTTCCAGAACTACGCGCTGTACCCGCACATGACCGTCGCCAAGAACATGGGCTTCGCACTGCAGATCGCCGGCATGGACAAGGCCGAAGTGGGCCGACGCGTCGAGGAAGCGGCGAAGATTCTCGACCTCACCGACTACCTCGGCCGTAAACCCAAGGCGCTCTCCGGCGGTCAGCGTCAGCGCGTCGCGATGGGCCGCGCGATCGTGCGGAACCCGCAGGTCTTCCTCATGGACGAGCCGCTGTCCAACCTCGACGCCAAGCTCCGCGTTCAGACTCGCACGCAGATTTCGTTGCTGCAGCGCAGGCTCGGCACCACCACGGTCTACGTCACCCACGATCAGGTCGAGGCCATGACGATGGGTGATCGCGTGGCGATCATGAAAGCCGGTGTGCTACAGCAGTGTGCCAGCCCGAAGGAGCTGTACGAGCGCCCGGTCAACGCATTCGTCGCCGGGTTCATCGGCTCTCCCGCGATGAATCTGTTCGAGGTGGACGTGGTCGCCCGAGCCGCGAAGCTGGGCTCGCTGTCGGTCCCCATCGAGCGCGCCATCGCCGACCGGATCGACGGCAGCCGCGTGACGATGGGCGTGCGACCGGAAGCGTGGACGCTCTCCGAGTCCGGAACGGACATCGTCGTCGATGTCGTCGAGGAACTCGGTGCGGACGCCTACATCTACGGCCGGACCGTCGAGGACGCGTCGAATCTCGGCGACGTCGGGGCACAGATCGTCGCGCGCATCCCCGATATCGCAACCCCGTCGCAGGGCGATGTCCTCCGACTCGCTCCGCGCGCCGAGACCGTGCACTACTTCTCGACGACAACAGGATTGAACCTGCGCCCCTAGGGCCACCTCTCGCTTCTCAACGGCTGTTGCGTTAGTCTCCTCGGCGGGGTGAGTCCGATCTGCACCAATTGCGGATCCACTATTTTTCCGGGGGATACGAAGTGTCGAAGAAGTGGTTGCGCGGCGTCGTGGTGTCTGCAGTGGCGGTCGCGTTGTATCCGATCGCTACGGTCTCGGCCGATCCTGCGCCGAGTCCGGCACCAGCGACCATCATGGGGTCCATCGACAACGGGCCGGGTCACTTCAGCGTTTTCCGTACCGTCGACAGCGGCCAGCGTCCGACCGCGGAGGACAACGCGGCGTGCAACGATTACTTCGGCTCCCCGCATTCGTTGACCGTGGTCGAGCGCCTCGACGCGCGGATGTACACCTTCACCAACGACCCGTCGACGGGCTTCTTGCAGAACCCCACGGCTCAGAACGTCGGACCGATCTACGTGTGCGACGGCCCGACCGTCGACGGCCAGGCCTTCCTCGACCAGTGGGGCGCACTGACAGCCCCCGGACTGGGCGAGTTGTCGATGTACGGGCCGTGCGGGATCGAGTTCATGATCGGGTTGCCCGGTCGCGCGGCCGTCGATTGTGTTCTGCGAGTGAACCCCAACGATTCCGGGGTCATCGGCGGTGTCGCGACCAGCAACTCGATCGCCAACCCGCTTCGCCTGCCGGACGGACGCACCGGCTCGCTGTGGACGCTCTACACACTCGGTGAAGGGACTGCTCCCGTTCCGGAACCCGTTGCGGGAACACCGCAACCGACGGGTTCGGTGAAGTACAGCGTCGGGCGCGAGGTGAACTCGGTCTCGACCGGAAGCACTCCCGCATGCCCGGGTGGAGTGCGCACGACGGAGATTCACGCGGTGTCGGTGGACGCCGCCACCGGCGCGGCATCGACCGAGCCCTCCGCGGACGTCGCAGCCACAGCATCGATCTGCTACCAGAATCCGTCGTCTCCGGATTTCGGCGCGTCGTTGAGCATCACGAGCTACGGTGTCACGCCTGCGCTCACGGCCACGTCCACCGGACAGTGCCGTCGTATCGATCTGCCGATCGAGCCGGGCACCGTGCAGCAGTCCTGCGGCTTCACCTTGCCGCCGCAGCCTGCTCTCGGCCTGACCGGCGGCCAGGTGACACTCAACGGTCTGGTTCCGACGAACGATGCTGCAGGATCGGCAAACTCGGCCATCTGGACCACCTCGTTCCTCGGTTCCATCACCCCTCGATGAACAGACGTCGGATCGGGGTGCGCCTCGATCCGGTGCTACCGTCTGCCGGTGCATCTCGTCGTTCCCTCCGATGACTTCGCCGCCGCCTGGCGGGAGGCTCACGCCGAGTGTGGGCGAGCGGGTCGCCTGTCCGGGGTCGGCGGTTCGCTTCTCGATTTCCGTGCCCTGAAGAATCGGGTGCAGCTGACCGCGCTCACCGCGGTCCAGTGCACCCGATTTTGCGCTCTTGACCCTCACACTGTGTGAGACGAGAACCTCGGAGGGTCATGTTCAGCATTGGAGAGTTCGCATCGATCGGCCGGGTGTCGGTTCGCATGCTTCGGCATTACGACGAGATCGGGCTGTTGACGCCGGCACGGGTGGATCCGTTCACGGGCTATCGCTCGTACGACGGTTCACAGTTCGAGGTTCTGGGACGCATTCTCATGTTCAAGGACCTCGGATTCAGGCTCGACGAGGTGACGCAGATCGTGCACGGCCAGGTCGATGATGATCGGCTACGCGAGATGCTCGCCGCGAAGCGTGACGATGTCGCGCGTCGACTCGATCTCGATGCCGCCCGTCTGCGTCGCATCGATGCGCGTCTCTCCCACACCGAAGGGATTTCGATGATCACCGTGGACACCAAGTCGTTGCCACCCACCCGTGTTGCTCTCGTCACCGAGACCGCCGCCGGGTTCGGGCCCGAGAACATCGGCCCGGTCATCGGCCCGATGTACGCCCGACTCGCCCAGACGCTCGCTGGGTACGGCGTGACGTTCGGGCCGTCGTCGATCGCCATGTACGAGGCCGTCGACGACGGGGACGGCAGCGGCATCACCGTGCATGCCGCATTCGAGGTGACACCTGAGGTCGTTTCGGGTGAGGGCTTCGAGGTTCGTGAACTTCCGCCCGTCGAACTCGCGGTGACCACCGTTCACCACGGTTCGATGGCCACGATCGCTGAGACGTGGGAACAGTTCATGGCGTGGATCGAGGCCAACGGCTACGAACTCTCCGGCATCTGCCGCGAGTACTACCTGGTATCGGAGCCACAGCCGCAGGAGAACTGGGTCACCGAGCTGCAGCAGCCGGTGGTTCGACGTCAGGACGCCTGAGCGAACTCCACGAGGGCGGTGCACTGGCAGCCGCCGGTGACCTCCTCGCACTCGAGCACCAGGAAGTGGCGGACGTACTCGAGGTCCACGCAGTCCGGCTCCGTGCACTCCGCACCGCCGACCGCGTGGATCACGAGTGTGCCGTGGCAGGTATCGAAGCGTGCGGACATGCGAATCCCTTTCTGTCGTCTCTCTCTACATCCTTGATATCACCGGGCTCCGACAAATTCGGGAGAAGACGAGCGTGTTCGACGCCTGAGCTGGGTCGCGATCATGATCGTCAGGGCCGGAATCCAGGCGTATCCCAGGGCGGTCCTGATGATGGTCCGGTCGCCCAGCCATGCTCCGGCCGACACCAGCACACCTGCCCACACGACAGCGGCCAGCAGGGTGAGCACCATGTATTCGCGATGCCGCAGTGAGGAGGTCGCGACGAGTCGGGGCGTGATGGTGCGGACACCCCCGATGAGGTGACCGGCAGTGGCGACGGCGCGTGGTCGTGAACGTGCGTGTGTGGCCAGCCCGTGGACAACCCTGGTCACCGCAGCGGGCAGTGCCGACTCCGCGCGCCCGAGACCCAACACCGTGCCGGTGCGGCGACCGTGCCAGAACGCCCACTGCGCCCCCAGGCTCGACGCGACCGCGGCGGTGACGACGGCAGGGAGCCACGGTACGACGCCGATCGACGTCAGCACCCCGAGCGTGATCGGGACGCTGTTTCCTGGTGTGAAGAGACCGAGCAACGACGCGGACTCGAACGCCAGCAGCACGAATACGACGGCGAAGACGACCCATACGGGCACGGACGACAACCGGTCCACATCGAGGATGTTCAGGTTCATACCTGTCGAATCTGGTCGACCGTGGCACGGAAAACACCACGATCGACCCACGGATCGACGGTAGGGCCAGCCCTACCTCGGGCCGTGGGTTCACACTGCGGACAAGCCGACGACACCCGACTTAGGCTGATCCGCATGAACGAGGCTCTACCGATTCCCGTGAATCCACTCAGGGCGTGGATATCGCCGCACTGGTGGCTTGCGGTGGCGTCGTTGCTGGCATCGACGGTTGCCGGACTGGGCGGTTGGATGATCCTGGGCCTGCTGATACTGGCGGTGTGCGCACTGCCGTTTGCGCTCAGCGGGGTGCTCGTCTTCGCGCTGACGATAGTGGCGCTCAAGTGGATGGACCGTGCAGCGCGCGCCGGGATCGGTTTCACCGGTGGAATTGCCATCGAGGGCCCCGAAGTGACCGTGTACCCGACCAGTTGGCGCAAGTTCGTCTGGTGCCTTCGCGACATCGGATTGTGGAAGTCGTTGTGCTACTGGCTCATCCGTATTCCGGTCTCGGCTGTTCTGCTGTTCTTGCTGCCGGCGCTCTTCGTGGCCCTGCCGGTTCTCGCGCTGGCCCCGGTCGCCTGGATCGTGTCGAATCCGGTCGCCGATCAGCTCGAAATCGGCGAGCGGGTGGGCTATCCGTTCGTCGCGTTGGTCGGTTTCGCGTCTTTGGTGACCTTCGTTGCGGGAGTTCCGCTGCTGCTCACCGCCCTGGCGCGACTCGACTGGTGGAGTGCCGCAGCCCTTCTCGGCCGATCGGAGTCCAGTAGGAGAGTGGACGAATTGACGGTGAGTCGAGCTCGTGTCGTCGACGCTGCGGATGCCGAACGCCGTCGCATCGAACGCGATCTGCACGATGGGGCCCAGCAGCGGCTCGTTTCGGTGGCGATGTCACTGGGGCAGGCGAAGTCGCGTGTCTCTGCGAGCGAGGACGCGGTGTTGAAAGAACTGCTGGACGACGCACACCGAGAAGCAAAGAACGCGATCGGCGAGATCCGCACCCTCACCCGCGGTCTGCATCCGCCGATCCTGACCGACCGTGGACTCGACGCCGCACTGTCGTCCGTCGCGGCGTTGTGCACGGTACCGGTGACGTTCCGGATAGACCCGGCCCTTTCCGGTGATCGACGCCCGGACGCCACCGTCGAGTCGACGGTCTACTTCGTCGTCTCGGAGGCCCTGACCAACGTGAGCAAGCACGCGAAGGCCGACCACGTCCGAGTGGACGTCTCGAGAGTCGAGTCCGCAGTGCGGGTAACGGTGGTCGACGACGGTTGTGGCGGAGCGCATCCGGCACCAGGAGGCGGCCTGGCCGGGCTCGAGGACAGGCTCAGCGGAATCGACGGAACCCTGTCCATCACGTCGCCGTCCGGTGGCCCGACGCGGCTCGAGGTGAGCATCCCGTGCGAGTGATCATCGCCGACGATTCGGTTCTGTTGCGAGAGGGCGTCGCTCGCCTGCTGACCGATACCGGAGCCGACGTGATCGGCAAGGTGGCCGACGCGTCGGAACTGCTCGCGGCCATGTCCGCTGCCGATCCGCTTCCCGATGTCTGTGTGGTAGATGTACGCATGCCGCCCACCTTCCTGGACGAAGGTCTGCGTGCAGCGCTGGTCATTCGCCAACGGTGGCCCGCTGTAGGGGTTCTCGTGCTCTCGCAGTACGTGGAGGAACGGTACGCGGCCGAGCTCATTCGGCAGAGCACGGACGGCGTCGGCTACCTGTTGAAGGACCGGGTAGCCGACGTGGACGAATTCGCCGATGCCGTCCGGACCGTTGCCACCGGTGGCACGGTCATCGATCCAGAAGTGGTGCAGCAGATTCTGGCTCGGGCCCCACGATCGGATCCACTCGATTCGCTGACCCCACGCGAGCGGGAAGTGTTGACCGCCATGGCCGAAGGCAAGTCGAACGCCGGAATTGCCGCTGCTCTGGTGGTCGGTCAAGCAGCCGTGGAGAAGCACATCGGAAACATCTTCGCCAAGCTCGGGCTGCTCGGAGACAGCGCCGATCACCGCCGTGTCATGGCCGTCCTGCGATATCTGGGAGCGATTCAGTGAGAAAAGTTCTGTGGCGCACTGCTGTCGCCGTGTCGGTTGCCGTCGTAGTGGTGGGTACCGCAGGAGCGGCCACGACGGCCACCCTCGCTGTCGGCTTCACCACGCCGAAGATGCAGTCTTTCGATTACTCCGCCTATACGGCGATCGTCGGGAACAATCTCTCCGTCACAACCAGATTCGCCAAGGTGTCGGTGTCCATGAGCCCCGACTCGGACCTGCACGTACGGGCCGACGGGTCCTACCGAGGGGATACCCCGACGGTCGACATCAGTGACGACGGCTCGACGATCGCTGTGGAGTGTTCCTACCGCAAGCGAGGCAGCTGCGACATCGGCCTCGAACTACGGGTACCCGCCGGCTCGATTCTCGACATCGACGCAGCAGCAGGCGACGTGGAGCTCTCCGACGTGGACGTGCAGGCATCGGTGTCCACGTCCGCGGGATCCGTGACAGCTCGGGGATCTGCCGGAACCCTGGACATCACCACCGGATTCGGTGACGTCGACATCACCGACGCAGCTGTGTCGGCAGTCGAGGTGGACACGACGTTCGGTCGGGTCGCCCTGGATTCGAGGGTGCCACCGGACTCGGTCCGTGTACAGAACATGCAGGGCGACAGCACGATCGAACTGCCGGCAGCCGATTTCTACGACGTCGAGGCGACGTCGGAGAAAGGAGATGTCGACATCGACGTCGTCGACGATCCGAATTCCCCGAGGTCGGTGTCGATCACCAGTGAAGACGGCCGGATTTCGTTGCAGCGGAGATAGTTTCGGTCAGTGACTGCTGTTCAATGACTCCGACGCCACGCGCTGAACGATCTGACCGAGGACGTGGTGGGACGCACCAGCCACGGCCACGGATGCAACTCGACCGGGGCCACGGCGTCGGCGATGCGGGAGAAGCCGGGAACGGGCGCCCAGGTGGTGGCCACGGCGCGCTCGGAGAGTTCGTCGGCCACTCGACCGCGGCGCACCTCCAACGGGCGGGTCGACGCGATCTCACCGAGCGTCTCGGCAAGAAAGACCAGCCTTTTGCCGGAGAGCCGCAGTTTCCGCAGCAGTGGTTCGTCGAACACGAACACGGCAGCTCGATCGGGCTGCGCTGCCAGGGCCGGGTCTGCGGTGCCGAGCGACTCTGCTGTGATCCACACTTGTTCTGCGCCTTGTCCTTCCACGTGAGCAGGACCGGCGGGAATCGGAGCCTTGTTCAGATCCGGGCCGTCGACCGCGGGGCCGAGATCGTCGTCGGGCCAATTCTCGATGGGGCACGCATCGTTCAGTGCGCAGTTGCGGCACAGGGACGGTGCTCGCTTGTTCACCTGCCATCGACTGAAGCCGTACACTTTGCCGCTTCCGGTGCCGACGGTCCACTGCCAGCCGAGGCGATTGGCGGCGCGAGAGCCGTCGAGTAGGTGAGCGAACATCTCGTCCTCGCCATCGCGCCACGTTGCACCGGCGCGGACTGCCCACTGGGACGCCAGCCACATGCGAGTTTGATTGACGAGCCAGCCGTCGTCGTGCAATTCACCGACCACCTAAGACATGCAGTTCATCTCCTCGGGCCACGGCTGCGCGGTCCAGCCCTGCGGTCGTGGCTGTTCGCGGCGCAGGGACTGCCCCAGTTCTGTTCCGACCCGTGCATAGAGGTGGCGAGCATATTCCTGCCACATCAATTCGTCGCGGTAGCGGGAGCGGTCGCGGGAGGGAGCGTCGGCGACCGCGTCCCACACTTCGCGCAGAGTCAGCAGCCCGTGACGGATGTACGGCGACATGCGGCTCGCACCTCGGCGATTCACCGGCAGGACCGTGCTTCGATCACGGGCATAGCCGGTGATGTCGAGTCCGGCCAACGCGGTATCGGCAGCGGACTGTCCACCTCGAATGGCACCGGCAGTGACCCCGTCCGCCCCCTCGCGAGCCAGATCGCCCAGGTGCTCGGCAACCCAGGCGACGACGTCATCGGTGGCGGCACCGTCGGCGATGGATGGGGGAGGAGGTAGCTCGGACATGCCGTCGGACTTCCCCGTCGGGAGGAAAGGGAAACGCGGGGGTCAGGGTCGCGGCAGGCGTCGATGAAGCGGGTTCGATGTCGTTCTTGTCGCCGCCCTCCCCTGGTGAGGTACGGACGAGACGACGGCGGGCGTGTCCGCAGTGGCGCGGGCGGCATCGTGCGCTTGCATCGCAGCGCTGTTTCCTCTACCGAGAACGGGTGAGGAGATCTTTCGGGCTGCCGCCTGCCCGCATGCCGGACACGGCACCTCCGAGGGCACGTCGGCCATGGAGAATCGCTGCTCGACGGGGGCGCAACGCTGTGCGCAGCGGAAGCTGTAGGTGGGCACGTATCCGAGGGTAGCGTTAGATGTCGCATCAGCGACGTTCCGGCACAACGTCATACAAGATTTACATGCCATATGCGGCCGGATGCGCCACGACGGTGCAATGATCGAGGCAGGGGAATCCGCGCAACCGGAGGTGTTCAGTGCCCGAACTGCTGTTTCCGCTCGACTCGACGAAGAGCTTCACCGAACAGGAGATCGTCGGCCACAACCGATGGCATCCCGACATTCCGGCGGCGGTCACGGTCAAACCCGGCACATCTTTTCGAGCCCACTGCCGCGAATGGTTCGACGGGGCCATCCACAACGACGATTCCGCCGAGGACATTCTGAATGCGCCGCTCGACAACGTGCACACACTGTCCGGGCCGTTCCACATCGAGGGAGCCGAGCCCGGCGACCTGTTGATCGTCGATATCCTCGACGTAGGGCCGATCCCGCAGGAGGATTCGGGTCCGCTGGCCGGTCAGGGCTGGGGTTACACGGGAATCTTCGCCAAGGAGAACGGCGGCGGGTTCCTCACCGATCGATTCCCGGACGCGTACAAGGCAATCTGGGATTTCTCGGGGCAGACCACCACATCTCGTCACGTTCCGCACGTGAAGTACACCGGCATCACCCATCCCGGCCTCATGGGGACTGCGCCATCGGCTCAGTTGTTGGCGAAGTGGAACGCCCGTGAAGGTGCCTTGATCGCTACCGACCCCAATCGTGTTCCGCCACTGGCACTTGCCCCAGAACTCGACGGGGCGATTCTCGGATCACTGAGCGGCGACGAATTCTCCCGTGTCGCAGGTGAAGCCGCGCGCACGGCACCGCCCCGCGAGAACGGCGGAAATCAGGACATCAAGAACCTCACCAAGGGCACTCGCGTCTTCTATCCGGTGTTCGTGCCCGGGGCGAAGCTGTCCTTCGGCGACCTGCACTTCTCGCAGGGAGACGGAGAGATCACGTTCTGTGGAGCCATCGAGATGGGCGGCTTCATGGACCTGCACGTCGACCTCATCAAGGGTGGCATGGAGACCTACGGGGTGAGCGAGAACGCGATCTTCATGCCCGGCAACACGGCACCGCAGTACTCGGAATGGATTGCGTTCTCGGGCATTTCGGTGACCGTCGACGGTGAGCAGAAGTATCTGGACTCCGACCTGTCGTACCAGAACGCATGCATGCACGCGATCGACTACCTCACCAAGTTCGGCTACAGCCCCGAGCAGGCATACCTGCTGCTGGGATCGGCCCCGATCGAAGGACGCCTGTCCGGCGTGGTGGACATCCCCAATTCCTGTGCCACCGTATACATCCCCACCGCGATCTTCGACTTCCCGATAGCACCTTCTGCCAGCGGACCATTCCAAATCGACCCGGGAATGGGAGCGCCGAGGGCTCAGTTCTGACACAGCGCGGTGGTCGAGATTTGTCGCCGAATGGCTAGTGGCTCTCGTCGTATCCCGCAGTGATGTTCTGATTGACGCGGACCGTTCGCGATTCGGGCTCGGTTAGCGCGAGAATGTCGGCGACGGTTTCTGCGCTGCCTCCGAGGTACGCGCAGGGGAAGTCGAAGTGCTGAGCCACGCACCATGTGTGATCGGTGGGCCACCACAGATTCGGTGACAATCCCTCGAGTGTGTCCGCTGCGCGTGAGACCGGTCCCTTCAACAGGAAATAGCCGTAACCGGCGATGGTTGCGGTCGGTGCCGTCGCGCGAATGTCGTCGAGTGCTGTGTTGCCTTCCCAGACGGCGAACCAGCACTCATCCGGCGTTGTCGTGCTTCGAGCGAGTACTTCGATGATGGATTCCAGCTGATCACGCCAGGGCGCAATGGTTTTCGACGACGCATGCTGGGTCGTTTTGGCACGTAGGGGATACAGGACACGGGCATAGGCGTCGAACACAGTGGGGACCAGCGAGCCCACTGTGGTTGTGGCGAGGCCGTCGAGGTTGTAGTCAACCGACTGCGCTTCCGAGACATTCTGTTGGAGATCGTCGTTCGACCATTCCTTGTGGCAGGTGCTCAATAGCTGTAGCCGGGTTGCGGACGGTCAGGATCGTCGGCAACCGTATCGACACGACGGTCGGCGAGAACATCCTTGATCGCCGACGAACTGGCACCGATGGTGGCGAAGTGAGGATCGACGTCGTTGGCAATGCACCACGAGCGGTCGGCGGGCCAGACGAACGAGGGAATCGGCAAACCCTCGGGACCCGTGGGATCGAGCGCCTGCTCCCACTGCAGCAGATCCAGCGCAGGTCCCCTGAACAGAAAGGCTTCTCGTTCCGGGAGTGCAATTCGAGCAGCACCATGAACCTCGAGACCGCCCCATCCCTCCCAGACGCAGAAATAGCAGTCCTCCGGCGTCGTAGTGTGCTTCGTCAGCGTAGCGACGACAGCCGCCAATTGTTCGGTCTCCGAACGGTCGTCGTACGGAACGTCTGCTTCGCCCTCGCGCTGGCCGGGGTGCGTCGGATCGGGAATGAATCGTAGCCGCGCATAGCTCGCGTAACCCAGCGGACCTCGGACGGCGAGGTCCCACCAATCACGCTTTGCATGGACGAGCCAATCGGCGGCCGAAGGGTCGCTGGACGCCCTCACGGTCAATGTGTGTCCTTCTCGTTTCGGTCTTTATCGGCCATGAGCACCGTGAACTTCTCCAGTGCACACGGCACCACGCTACGGATCTACGGATCGACCGCAACGGGAACGCATGTTCGAAACTTGTCGGTGGGTCGCGGTAGATTCTGTTCATGCTTTCGGGGGACGGCGGATCAGGGGTGGACGGCATCGAGACGGTGCCGCCTGCCCCTGAGGTGTCCGATCCCGAACTGTCGGCGCTGGTGGACCGGGTGGAGTCCGCGGTTGCCGAGTTGGCGGGGCGGGCGTCGGTGTCGTGGACGAACGCCGATCGGCGTGCGGTGATCCAACGCATGGAGACGGTGAACCGATCCTTGTCGGCGTACTCGTACACCTGGCTGAACGAGCTGATCTCTCAGCACGGCCTCGACGTGTATCCGGGCTCGGTCCCGTCCTCGGTGGCGTGGATGCTGCGGATCACCCCACGAGCAGCGGGTGCTCGGGTACGACTGGCTGCGGAGTTGGGGGATCGCACCTCGTTCGCCGGTGAAGTTCTGCCGCCGTTGCTGCCGCACACCGCCGAAGCATTACGGGCCGGGTTGCTCGATGCCAAGCACGTGCAGATGATCCGCGAGTTCTTCAAACACCTACCCAAGGACGTCGATCCTCAGACCCGCGATCTCGCCGAAGAGCAGTTGGTGGGCTACGCCTCGACCAGACGCCCCGACAACTTCGCGCCGTTGGTGGCGCACCTGGACTCGATCCTCAACCCGGACGGCGATCACGACGACGATGAAGACGAAGACGAAGACGGAAAACCGAAGCCGCGCAAACGCAGGGATGCGTTCTTCTACCTCGGCGAGCAAGGCGCGGACGGTATGTCGGAAGGAAAATTCTGCGTCGACCCCGAACTACGCGCCTACCTCGAGGCTCTGTTCTCCAAAGCCGCGAAACCGGGCGTGAACAATCCTGCCGATCCCACATCAGTCGTTCACGAGAGCGAAAAGGGTGAGGAATCTGCTGCGTCGAAGCCCGACCCGACATCCAGCGATGCAGGGGCAAGTGATGCCGGGTTGTGGGACGACACCGGCTGCGATGGTGACGGCGGTTGCGGTGGCGAGGGTATCGATTGTGGCTGCGGCACAGAGCCAGAGGACACCGATGACACCGCTGAGTCGGACGACTCCTCTCCAACCGATACCGAGACCGACGGACCGGATACAGCAGCACGGGACGCTGCCGCGGCTCGGGATTTCCGCAGTCAACGCGAACGCCATCACGACGCCGTGAAACTGGCGCTGCGGCAGGTCTTGGCGTCCGGGACCCTCGGCACCCACCGCGGGCTGCCCGTCACCGCCATCGTCACCATGACCCTGAAGGATCTCGAAGCCGGCTGCGGCTACGCCATGACCGGTACCGGATCCCGCGTCTCGATCCGCGACGCCATCCGCATGGCTTCCCATGCACACCACTACCTGACGATCTTCGACGACGACGGCAGAGCCCTCTATCTGGGTCGATCGAAACGCATCGCCTCCGCAGACCAACGCATCGTGCTCATCGCCCGAGACCGTGGCTGCAGCTTCCCCTCCTGCACCCGGCCGGCAACGTGGTGCCAGGCCCATCATGTCGACGACTGGATCGACGGCGGCAACACCGATATCGACGGGTTGACCTTCGGCTGCGACATGCACCACGCACTCGTCGGCACCGGACCAGGAAAGTGGTCGACCACCAAAACCGGAGCAGCACATCGCTATCCGGGTCGCACCCTGTGGCACCCACCGGCGGGGATGGACCCACGCAGGCGTGGGCTGATCAATCACGCGCACCACCCCGAGGAAGTGCTGTATCCACCCGACCAGCACGGCGACCCCGGGGACGAGGAACCACGACAACCCGCCTGAC
This sequence comes from Rhodococcus sp. EPR-147, assembly GCF_001647185.1. Classification (NCBI taxonomy): domain Bacteria; kingdom Bacillati; phylum Actinomycetota; class Actinomycetes; order Mycobacteriales; family Nocardiaceae; genus Rhodococcus; species Rhodococcus sp. EPR-147. Next base: position 7,523 of record NZ_LVCU01000006.1, on the reverse strand, counting down.
GACCCACACCAGTGTCAGGGCACAGCCCTGCCTGTAGTCAGCACAACCCGCCGGAAGTGCTGGTGCAGTTCGATTTACGACCGAATACCCAGCTCCGATGGACGCTGCTGGCTCACGCACCTACGCCGAGTCTGCAGACGATCGAATGGTTGCGCGCTCAGGCAAGCCATCTGGTGAATGTCGATCTCAGGAGCGCACTCGGTCACTAGCGGCGGCTAGCCGTTGCCGCCGCTCGGCCCGTAGGAATACCGCTTACCGATTGTGAACCACAGGATCGGCCCGATGATGGGCAGAACGAACGCAACGAGAATCCATGCCAACTTGGCAAAGAACCCCATGTAGCGGTCACGGACGATCGAGAAAACAGCCATGGTGAACAGGGCAAGCGCGATAGCGATACCGGTAGAGGTCATCTGTCGAGACGGAACTCAGTCGGTTCCGCGCAGATAATCGCGACGTACCGCGACTCGCCGACCACGGTCCACCGGATCCCCTGGGTGCAACGATTGCTGCAATTCGAGGATTGCAGCATCATCCAACTCCGTGTCGAACGCTCCGGCCGCCCAGTCCCAGTCCTGCGTGGACCACACATAGTGCGTCACCCTCCACACTGGTGCCCATCCCTCGTCGCTGCGGGGACGGCGACCCAGGAACGTTCTGCGAGAACTGGTGTCGAAGCCCCCGTTATCGGCGATGCGAACGTCCTCGGGAGTGAAATCCAAAGGCGCGCGGACGGTCAGTGGCGTCGATGCCACCTGGTCGGTGAACCACTGGACGTGCTCGTGACGCAATGCCCTCGACTCGTCCTCGAGCAGTTTCTGGTACTCCTCGGTGGTGTATGCGGGCCCGTCCCAGGCGAACAACGCCTCGTCGATCGGTTCGCCCACTGCGAGTTCGACGAACTGCGAACCGATTCCGACTTCGTCGATGCGGTCACCCAGGATGAAGCCGGACTCGACGTCGACCCAGATTCGGAGCGGATACGGCTTGTCCTCCGGCGGAGCCAACCGAACCGTCCAACACTTGCGCCCGGCGAACTCGACCGTCTCCACCGGCCCGGTGGGTTGGGCGAACTCGTTGCCGGCCCATTCGGCGGTACTGCGTTGTTGCAACAAGAATTGGCTGGGCCCGAGGTAGATCACTCTGCCGAGTGGGCCGACGCGAGGCCGGTCGGCCGGGCCCGTGAAGTCCCAGGCGCGCGTGCCGTCGCTGATGAAGATGGGACTGCCGTCGATGCGTTCCACGCGGGTTCTTCGCCCGGATCGCCACACCCGACAGCTGTCTTCGGGCCGGATCAGAACGGGTGGCGTTCCGCTGTAGGCGAATCCGTGACGAAAGGACTCGGGGCTGCCCGCTTCGTAGACTTCCTCGATAGTGCCGCGCAACGGTATGTTCGATTCACTTGTCATAGCCGTGAGCACTTCGATCCACGCGGTCATGGCCGCAGCCTAATGCGATCGAACTCGACAAGGTGGAGTTCGGAGTCGAAGGGAGTCGGGTGAGAATCAGCGCCGAGGTCAATCCCACACTTCCGCTGGCGTTCGACCTTGCCTGGATGTCCATGGTCGTGTTGTGGCTGGTGCTCGTCGTTGTTGCGTGTATGTCGATACTTCGCAGCACTCAGTCGCGTAGGGGCGCGAAATTCTGGTGGGGCGTATTTGTATTGCTGATGCCGATAACCGGTGCACTGATCTGGTTCGTCGCTCGCCCGCGCAACTCCGACAACGATCAGCGAACGAGTTCGTAGCGAGCCAGCCACAGTCCCGGCAGTACTTCTTGATCTTCGGTGTGTACGAAGCCGAGTGATTCGTACAATCTGCGGGCCGGCGCATTGTCCCGTCCGGTAGCCACTTGCACACGTTGTCCCACAATCGAATCCAGCATCACGTCCACCAAACCGCGTCCGATGCCCCGGCGATGTGCATGTGGAGCCACCACCAGGCGATCGATCTCCGCCTCGGACCATGCAGCGGCACCGAGGATTTCGTGACCTTCTCGCGCGACGAGCCAATAAACGTGTGCGGCGCACAGATCGTCCACCGACTCGTGCAGCAGCGGAATCCTGCTGTCGCCGATCAGTTTTGCTTCGACCGCATACGAACTCTTCTGCACTGCGAGAATCTGCTCAGCGAGGCCGAAGTCGGCGGCAGGGTCGACACCGACGATCTCAATAGCGACCACCAGCGGGAGCCGGCAAAGCGTCGAGTGCAGCGAGGTGATCGGCGCTCAAGGTCAACTCGGCCGCTCCTGCATTCTCGTCCAGACGCGACGTGCGCCGGGTGCCGGGAATCGGGACCACATGTTCACCCTGCGCCAGAACCCACGCCAGGGCCACCTGCGCAGGCGTCGCACCGAGCTCGTCGGCGACCGCCGCGATGGCGTCGACGATCACGAGATTGGCATCGAGGTTGTCGTGGCTGAAGCGAGGCAATCGTGAACGGAAATCGTCTGCGGCAGGTGTGGTTCCGCGAAAGTTGCCGGTCAGGAAGCCGCGGCCCAACGGTGAGAAAGGCACGAATGCCGCACCGTTGTCTTGCGTCCACTTCAGGGAGGTCTCGAGGTGGTCGCGCGTCCACAGTGACAGTTCGGACTGCACGGCGGAGATCGGATGCACCTGCTGGGCCCGATCGAGCTGCTCGACGGTGAACTCCGAGACCCCCAGTGCGCGAACCTTTCCGGCCTGCACGGCCTCGGCCATCGCGCCGATGCTGTCTTCGACGTCCACCTCGGGATCCGGGCGATGCAGGTAGTACAGATCGATGTGATCGACGCCCAGGCGGCGGAGCGAATCGTCGATCGCCGAACGCAGGTGCTCGGGCTTGCCGTTGGGGCCCGAAATGACGGGTTCTCCGGCGTCGCCGATATGAGATTCGAGACCGCCCTTGGTCGCGAGGATCACCTCGTCACGTCGGCTACCGATGGCTGTGCCGACGACCTCCTCGTTGGTGAACGGTCCGTACACATCGGCCGTGTCGATGAAATTCACACCCAGGTCCAGGGCGTGCCCGATGACGTGATCGGGGCTTTCCGTCCGGTCGTCGGCCTTGTATGCCCAGGTCATTCCCATGCACCCCAGGCCGATGGCACCCACCTCGGGGCCGTCGTTCCACAGGGTCCGGGTCTGTACTGTTCGTGCGCTCATGAACTCGACCATACGACGAGAAATGTGTTGTCGCTCGGACTTGCCGGGCGACTAGCATCGCCGCATGGCTCTTCCACACTCGAAGGTGTATTTCGGCGACCGTTTGGTCGAGGCGCAGGATGCGACGCTCGGAGTAGCGACCTCGGCCGTTCTGTACGGGCTCAGTGTCTACACCGTCTTTCCCGTGCAGGTGGACGGTGACCGGCGTACTGCGTTCCGGTTGCTCGATCACTACCAGCGACTGGTCGAGTCCTGCAAGATCATCGGCATCGACACGTTCGCGTCGCAGTGGACGTTCGAGCGGTTCCTACAGGCAACGCGCGACGTGGTCGACGCCAACGCCCCGACGACCGAGGTCTACGTCCGAGCCACCGTTCACGTGGACGAATCGATCCCCGGAACACGGGTGCGCGGGCTGCACACCACGGTGTCGATCTTTCTGTACGACGCCAATCCAATTGTCCCGCAGGACGGCATGCGGTTGAAGACGAGTGTGTGGCGTCGAATCCCCGACAACGCCATTCCATCGCGCGCCAAAGTCAACGGTGCATACGTCAATTCTGTTCTCGCCAAACAGGATGCGATCGACAGTGGCTTCGACGACTGCATCTTCCTCGACATCAACGGCCATGTGTGCGAACTCAGTGCCGCGAACATATTTCTCGTCCGGAACGGCGTACTCGTGACCCCGGACGTCACCAGCGACATTCTCGACGGCATCAACCGTCGGACCATTCTGACTTTGGCGCGCGAGGAAGGGCTGACGGTTCAGGAGCGGACGGTCGATCTCACCGAGCTGTACATCGCCGACGAGGTGTTCGTCTGCGGCACCTCGGCCGGAGTTGCTCCGGTGTACGAAATCGACGGTCGCGCACTAGGAACCAAGGAAACCGGCCCGGTGACGCTGACTCTGCGTAAGCGACACCAGGCCGCGCTCACCGGCGACGAGGTGCACGGCTGGGTGAGCGTGCTGTGAGTTCTACGCCGGGCAGGTCGAGGTGAGTCCGGCGATCAACGCTTCGGCGGCCGGCTGCTCGAGTGGATCGGCGGCCGGGTTCGGCCCCGCCGTGGTCCAGGCCAGCGATACCTGACGCTGACCGTCCGGGCTCGAGAACGCGTAGGTGCGGTAACCGAAGCCGTTGCCGCGGTTGCCGAACACGAGCTCGCCCGAGCCCGGGTTGCACGCGTCTCCGCCGAGCAGCAGGCCGAGTCCGTACGTGGACGGCGTCACGACCTGCATTTCGTCGATCAGGTTCTGCGGGATGAGCGTGCCGTCGAACAGCCCTCTGAAGAAGGTGTTCATGTCGGCCACGGTGGAGACCACTGCCGCCCCCGCCGACCAGATGCTGGCGTCGTACTCGGTGACGTCGGTGTAGGTTCCGTTCTCCAGCACGTAGCCGTGCAACGCGTCGGGGTCGAGCGTGGAATCGGTGGGGTACGCCGTGTCGGTCATTTCCAGGTGATCGAAGATCCTGTCCTGCAACGACTGTCCGATGGACTTGCCGTCCAAGTCGGCGATGATCTTCCCGAGCAGGACGTAGTTGGTGTTGGCGTAGCTGAACTCCTGACCGGGCTCGCTCGCCCAGGGCATGGCCACAGCCTGGGCGATCAGCTCGTCGTCGGTGACGGCATCATTCGCCCGCGCGGCGATCTGGTCCGCCGAGTCGAATCCGGTGAAGTAGTCGGGAACGCCGCTGGTGTGGTCGAGTAGCTGGCGAACGGTCACCGCCCTCGGGAGCAGGCCGGGAAGCAACTCGTCGACCTGCTGATCGAGCTCGAGCTTCCCCTCGTCCACGAGCTGAAGCACGACGGCAGCAACCATCGCCTTGGTGACGCTGGCAATGCGGACCGGGTCGTCGGCGGACGCGGCCTCGGTGCCGTCGCGTTCGACCAGGCCTGCGGCTCCCGACCATGAATCCTCGCCGTCACGTACCTGCGCCACAGCGGCGACGGACCCGGCGTCGACCATGGCGTCCAAGGCCGCTTGGACGTCGTCGGTTCTGATGCTTCCGATCGAGGGCGTGGTGGTGCTCGACTCGACGGCTGACGGCTCGTCGGATGTGGAGCACCCACTGACCAGCAGGGACGTCGACACTGTGAGGGCGGCGAGGATTCGTAGCTTGCTCATGTCTTCGACGCTAACGCCGCCCCGCGAAGAATTTCAGTGTCAAATGTCAGTGATTGGCTCGGCCCGCGCTCGAATCCAGCAGAACCTCGGCCGCAGTCTTTGCCGCAGCGGCAGATTCGGCCAGTTCGGTGATGGCCGCCGTGGTTTGAGCGCCCTCGGCGAGCAACGCGATCTGCAGTCCGACGGTCGGTGCGCAGCCGGCTTCGACGGCCAATCGGGTGACGTACTCGATGAAGTTCTTCTTGTGCTGATGCGCGGCGTCGGCGACCTCGGGCATGGTTGCGCCCAATTCGCCGAAGGAGTTGATGAACGCACAACCGCGAAAGTCGTCCTCGCGAAACCAGTGGTCCAGGAAGTCGAAGATCGACAGCAGCTTCTCTCTCGGAGACTCGTGAACGGCGGCTTCGGCATGGATGCCGTCGTTCCACTGGCGGGTGCGCCCGCGAAGAACCTCGGCCACGATGGCGGTCTTCGACGGGAACAGGGAGTACATGCGTTTGAGAGAGATGCCCGCCGCAGTGCGCAGTTCGTCCATGCCGACGGCCTGAATTCCGCGGGCGTAGAACAGCGCGTCCGCTGCTCGGACCACGTCGTCCCGCCCGAGTTCCGTATTCGTCATCGTCTACCCCTTGCCGAGAGAACCAACGTTCTCTACAGTAGTCCACAGCGGAGAGAACGACCGTTCTCCTGCTCGGCTCAGGACCACAGGAAGGCAGGATCATGGCGCACATCAACGTCGGAACCGAGAACTCCACCCCCGTCGAGGTCTACTACGAGGATCACGGCACCGGGCAGCCCGTCGTGCTCATCCACGGCTACCCGCTCGACGGCAACTCCTGGGAACGTCAGTCGCGGGCGTTGCTCGACGCCGGCTACCGCGTGATCACCTACGACCGCCGCGGATTCGGTCAGTCGAGCAAGCCGACCGTCGGATACGACTACGACACCTTCGCCTCCGACCTGGACAAGGTGCTGACCGAGCTCGATCTGAACGATGTCATCCTGGTCGGATTCTCGATGGGCACAGGTGAACTCGCGCGATACGCCGCGAAGTACGGCACCGATCGCGTCGCGAAGTTCGCGTTCCTGGCATCCCTCGAGCCGTTCCTGCTGCAGACCGACGACAACCCCACCGGCGTTCCTCAGTCGGTGTTCGACGGCATCGACAGTGCCGCTCGCGAGGATCGCTTCGCCTGGTTCGACAGTTTCTACAAGGACTTCTACAACCTCGACGAGAACCTCGGGACCCGAATCAGTGAGGCCGCGGTCCGTGCGAGCTGGAACACCGCGACCGGCAGCGCGCCCGTGGCTGCCTACGCCGTCGTGCCCACCTGGCTCGAGGATTTCCGCGGCGACGTGGAGAAGGTGCGCGAATCGGGCAAGCCGACGCTGATCCTGCACGGCACGGCCGACAACATCCTGCCGATCGATTCGACGGGCCGGCAGTTCCACAAGGTGTTCCCGGAGGCGACGTACGTCGAGGTCGAGGGCGCGCCGCACGGGCTGCTGTGGACGCACTTCCAGGAAGTGAACGACGCGCTGCTCGCGTTCGTGAAGTAGGAGCATCACGGCGGCAGGCATCGACGCCTGCCGCCGTTCGTGGGCTATACCGCGACGACGCCGTCGTGGTCGCTGTAGACGATCTCGCCCGGGTTGAAGGTCACTCCGCCGAACCTCACCGGGACGTTCTTCTCGCCCGAGCCGGTCTGAGTGCTCTTGCGGGGGTTGGTGCCCAGTGCCTTGACGCCGATCTCGAGCGTGCGCAGAATCGCGGAGTCGCGCACTGCACCGTTGACGATGACACCCGCCCAACCGTTGGTGACGCCGCGTCCGGCGATGATGTCTCCGACCAACGCGGTATGCACGCTGGCATCGCCGTCGACCACCAGTACGCCACCGTTGCCGGGCTCGCTCAGGGTCTGCTTGACCAGCAGATTGTCCTGGAAGCAGCGAATGGTGGTGATGGGGCCCGCGAACTCCGTGTGCTTGCCGAACTGGATGAACTGGGTGTCGCAACTGCGGATATCGGGACCGATCTCGTCGGCCAGATCAGCTGTTGCCTTGAATTCCACAGGTGACGTCATGCGGCACAGACTATCGCTCGCACATCAACCGCGGCCGTGACGCCGTTCGTAGTCGTCACGAGTGCGGTCGACCCGGCTCTGGGCCTTGGCGTTGATCATCTGCGGGTCGAGGCCGTGGATCAGCAAACGATGCCGCCGATAGACGTTCATCAGCGCGATCGAGAAGTAG
>NZ_LVCU01000005.1:0-4231 GCF_001647185.1 Rhodococcus sp. EPR-147 | reverse complement strand
GAAGAACGAAGCGCGCGATGTAGCGAACCTGGGCGCCATTACCCACCAGATCGTTTCGAACCCAGTCTTGCATCGACGCGGGCAGGACGCGTCCGAACGTGTACCCGAGGAACTGCATGGGGCTCGGGGTAGAGCGATCGGTTGTCATCGCGCAATGCTAGTCCGACCTGTCTTGGTACATGTCACCGTTGACTGCGGTTTATCTCATATGTGACGCTAACGTCAGTTTGTGGCGGCGGACCGAAGGACTTCGACAGTGACCGATCGCAGAACCCTGCTCAGCGCACGAGCCGCGGGCGGCGGACTGGGGAACCGGCGCACAGTCACATCCGGCAACATCTGCCGACTACTGAATCTCTGATCGAAAGGGATGGCTGCCGATGAGAACGCAAGCAATGCAACCGATCTCCGAGTACTGGGATTGGCAGATGAACGCTGCCTGCCGCTCGATGCCGGTCTCGATGTTCTACCCGCCCCTGGGACTGCGGGGATACTCGCTGAGAAACCTCGAGCGACAGGCGAAGCTCGTGTGCGATCGATGCCCCGTGATCGCGCGCTGCCTGCAACACGCACTCGACTCGGACGAAAAATACGGAGTCTGGGGTGGATCGACCGCACACGAGCGGTCCGCGATGGCTCGCGTCAACCCTGGCGAGCGGCGTTCGCAACGATGACGTCGCGAAGATACTGCGCCAAGCCGGACGCAATCCCGTTGTAGTGCTTGGCAAATCGCTCGTCGGCTATGTACATCTCCGCCAGGTTCACCTGCATCTCGTAACCGCAGTCGTAGTACCGTTCGATCGATGCCCGATGACGCTCGGCCAGTACCCCGGCCTCGGTGGAATCCGGTGACACACCCCGCTGCATCGCGGCTGCGAGGTCCGCTTCGAGGAGATCGGCCTCGACCTTGATGGCCTTCCAGTCGTCCTTGGTGAACGACGCCGTCCGCTCCTGCGACTGCTTCCACTCGTCGGTTTCGCCCCAGCGTTGCTCGGCTTCCTCTGCGTACTCTTCGCCGGTCCAGTTGTCGCCGAAGATCTCGCGCTGCTCCTCGGGAGTCAGTTGCATACCCATCTTTTTCGCCTCCATCATCTTGTCCACGGCCGCAGCCATTGCGTGCAAGTGATCGATTCGCTCGTTCAACAACTCTCGCTGCCGACGCAGATGCGCCATAGCATCGACCGCGGGATCGTCGAGCAACGCCGCGATGACGTCGAGCGCGAACCCGAGCTCGCGATAGGTCAACACCTGATGCAGCCGCTCGACATCGGCCGACGAGTACGTCCGATAGCCCTTCGGAGTTCTGCCCGACGGCACCACCAACGCGATCTCGTCGTAATGATGCAGCGTCCTGACGCTGACACCCACCAACCGTGCGACAGCACCGACCTGCATGCTGTCCTGGTCGCTGCCGAAGGTCTCGTTGCCGACGAAGGAAGAATCACTCACGAAAGACACTGTGCTGCCTCCCGTGGCGTGAGGGTCAAGCCGCGCTTATCGGGTCACACGTTCGCACCCGGAGGTGGATTCTCCGGCGAGGCGCTGCCCGAGCCAGTCGTACGCACCGGGACGGCCGTTGGTCTGCGCCACCGAATGATCTCCGGGAACCAATTCGAGGCGAACCGACGCTCCCGCCGCGCACCACTGGTCCTGCACGGCCTCGGCACCTTCCTTGGGGATGAGGAAGTCCTGCAGCCCCTGGTAGATGTAGATCGGTGCGTCCGGCGTCGTCTGGCCCATCCGGTTCTCTTCGACGACGGCCTTGGTGATCGGGTGGTCGAAGACATCGGGCACGTTGGAGAGGTTTCGCTGGTCCAGCAACAACAGCCCCGAATACGACAACACATCGACGCATTGATCCTTCTGCGCCAAAGCCAGTCGCTTCCCGTTGTCGTTGGCGAGCTCCCGCATCTCCGGGTACTCCCTGGACAATCCGATCGTCGCCGCAGTGAACAGACCGGAACCGATCTGGCCGTTCAGTGAGGTCTGCAAAATCTTGTAGTCGGTCGGCGGGCCACCGAACGCGACACCGGCGATGTTCAACTCGGGCGCGTACTCGGGAGCCAACTGCGCTGCCCAACCCGAGGCGATGGCACCGCCGGAGTAACCGGTGATGCCGATCGGCGCGTCCGCAGCCACTCCTGCACTCTGGGATGCGCGTAAGCCGTCGAGCACGGTGTGTCCGGAGACGAGACCGGCCGAATAGGCCTGCCGAGGACCCTGGTAATCGGTGACGACGACCGTGTAGCCGCGGTCGAGCAGAATCCGGACCTGATCGACTTCCTTGTTGTTGCCGCGCGGCAGCGTGTACGACGGCGCGCACTGATTACCGAGCGAGTCCGTTGCCTCGTTGTACGCGATGACCGGACGATCTCCGGCTCCGGTCCACGGCGCGGTGGGCGTCAGGACCGTCGTCGCCGCGGCGATGGGTCGGTTCTTCGAATCGGTGGAGCGGAACAGCAACTGCACGGACGACGCCTCGGGAGTCACCGCGACGTCGCGACGGTTCAGCACTGTGCCGGGCTGCAGGTTCTCGTACCCGGCAGGTGGGTCGAACCATGGATCACCGAGTGAGGTGGGGAGATACGCATCCGGATCGCTCGGCGGAGCGATGAAATCCTGCAGTGGATCGGCCTGGGCCGACCCTGCGAACGACAGCATCAGTGCCGCGGCTCCGGCCAGAACGAATGCCTTGCGCATATATTTCCCACCCTGTAGCTCCGTACGCCCCGACGTCCGGTAGACCACTGACCATCGTGCCACAGGATTCGGTAATTTCGGCCCTGTGAAGTGAGCCGAAGACCAGGTAGGTTGTCTGTTACTCAAAACACTACTCACCAGTAGGGACCAGTCCATGCCAGCACCGTCCGCCTCGACCTTCTCCCGGCTCGCCGATCTCATCGCCATCCCCGACGCCGAATCGCGGCCGACGAAAACCATCACCGAGGTGTTCACCGGCAAGGAGCTGGCGACCATCCCGGTCGGTATCGCCGCCGACGCGACCGCTGCGATCGCCCGCGTTCGCGCAGCTCAGGTGGCCTGGGCCAAGCGCCCCGTGTCCGAGCGCGCCGAGATCTTCCACCGCTACCGCGACCTGGTGCTCGCCCACCGCGACGAGCTGATGGACATGGCGCAGGCCGAGACCGGCAAGTCCCGCGCCGCTGCCCTCGAAGAGGTTCTCGACATCTCGATGACCGCTCGGCACTACGCGCGCACCGCCGCGAAGCTGTTGGCCCCGAAGAAGGTCACCGGCATGCTGCCCGTGCTGACCAAGACTCGGATCCGGTACCAGCCGAAGGGTGTCGTCGGAATCATCTCCCCGTGGAACTACCCGATGACCCTCGCGGTGTCCGACGCCATCCCGGCACTGCTTGCAGGCAACGGAGTCGTGCTCAAGCCCGACAGCCAGACGCCGTACTGCGCATTGGCCTGCGTCGAGCTCCTGTACAAGGCCGGCCTGCCACGAGACATTTTCGCCGTGGTTCCCGGCCCCGGCTCGGTCGTCGGAACGGCGATCGTCGAGAACACCGAGTACGTCATGTTCACCGGCTCCACCGCTACCGGTCAGCTACTGGCGGAGCAGGCGGGGCGTCGGCTCATCGGGTTCTCCGCCGAGCTCGGTGGCAAGAACGCCATGATCGTCGCCAAGGGTGCCAACCTCCGGGAAGTGTCCGACGCGGCCGTGCGGGCCTGCTTCTCCAACTCCGGCCAGCTCTGTATCTCCATCGAACGTATCTACGTCGAGAAGTCGATCGCCGCGGAGTTCACCGAGAAGTTCGGTCAGCGGGTGCGCAACATGAGCCTCGGAGCCGACTACGAATTCGGCATCGAGATGGGCAGCCTCATCTCCGAGGATCAGATCAAGACGGTCTCGGCCCACGTCGACGACGCCAAGGTCAAGGGCGCGACCGTCGTCGCAGGCGGCAACGCACGCCCCGACATCGGCCCGCTGTTCTACGAGCCGACGCTGCTGACGAACGTCACCGAGGACATGGAATGCGCGGCAACCGAGACCTTCGGGCCGCTGGTGTCGATCTACCCCGTCGCCGACGTCGACGAGGCCATCGAGAAGGCCAACGACACCGAGTACGGACTCAACGCCAGCGTGTGGGCCAAGACCAAGGCGCAAGGCGAAGCCATTGCGGCGCGGCTGCATTCGGGCACCGTCAACGTCGACGAGGGCTACGCGCCGACGTGGGGCACCACCGGCGCCCCGATGGGCGGCATGGGT
>NZ_LVCU01000004.1:0-11437 GCF_001647185.1 Rhodococcus sp. EPR-147 | reverse complement strand
CTCGGTGGGCCGCGCGGACTTCCGCCGAAGCTGTGGGCAAAGATCATGCCGCCCTTCGTCAAGGCGCTGAAGTACATTCCGGGTCGGTAAGCAGCGTCGACGACGGGGGAGGTTCTATCTCACTCGTAGGACCGAGATGCTCAGTGCTCTGGTGTAGATCGAGTCGGCTTCGACTCGATCGAACATCGGCCACGACTGCCGATCGATTCCCTCGTCGTCGAACGTCGCCACGGGGATGTCCCACACCGTGGATCCGGTTCTGACGTCGATTCCGCGCAGCACTTCCGGTCCGAACAGCGTGGCGACGTCGCCGTCGAGGGCACCGACCTCCGCGAAAGCCCCCGATTCTCGACTCCACAGCGTGGTCCCGGTGTCGAGGTCGATCGCGGATTCGGTGGCCGTGTCGGTGTTGCGCAGCAGTGCAACCGAACCCGTGACGGCGTAGGCAAGGCCGTTGGTGGACAGGAACGCCGCGGCGGGGCCGGTGATGTCCGACGGAACGGCCCAGACCAGACTCTCGTCGGTCCACACGGGGTCGGGATTCGGCGGCCGATAGCCTCCCGTTCCGAGCAGTAGCGGACTCGACCCGGCGGGGGAATCGAACGTCGGTTGCTGCAGGGTCACGGAATCCGTTGCAGCGAGCACGGTTCCGTCGGTGTCGATGATTTCCGAACCCGCGATCGCATTCGGGTCCGAGCAGTCGGCCCGCGCCACCCGCACTGCGCCGTCGCGCGAGGCGACGCCCGATCGGGCGCAGTCGGGAACCGTTCTGGACCAGAGGTTGTCGCCGGTGTCGAGGTCGAAGGCGAACACTCCCCGGCCGTCGTCGAACAACCCGATTCCGTTCTCGGTGTGCAGTGTGGACGCGAACGGTGCGTCAGGCGAGGCCGTGGAATCGAACTGCACCGACCAGTCCGCGTCGAGGGCGTCCGCAGTGCCGCGAAACACCATCGCCCTCGCACCCTCGCGCACCGCCCGGGAGGCGTACACGTGGCCGTCTGCGGTGGTCAGACTCGTGATCGGAAAGGCCGCGTCCCGAGTGCTCGACTCCCCGGATTCGGTGTCGACAGTGAGGATTTCGGATGTCGTGCCGGTGTTGCCGCGGTAGCAGACGACCTGCTCGTCGACGAATTCCTCACCGCAGCCCACGATATCGTCCGCGGGGGCACGCCAGCGCACCGAGCCGTCCGCGATGCTCGCGCCCACCAGGGTCGCGTCGACGAACTCCCTGCCGTCCAGGCGTCCGAGGAGCGTGACGACCGTCGACCCGTCGGAGATGGAACCCGAGTGCATCGAATCGCTATCGCTGCCCTGGACGGGATCGCGAAACTGGCCGCCCTCGATACCCGCATCCGAGGGAGTGAGAGTCCACCCGAGTCCGGGAGCGGACACCGTTGCACCGTCGATGGGGGTGCCGGGCGTCCGCTGTTCGGTGGCGCACGATGCACAGACGAGCACTGCTACCAGGACTGCGGCGGCAGAGATCTGGCGGCGACGTGTCATGAGCGATTCTCCCGCCTGTGCAGAACCGAAAGAAGGTGGCCGGTCCGTTCTTGGAGCATAGAGAACGAAAATTCCCCGCACTCCCGGTGGGGGTGCGGGGAACTGCCGTAACGCTTGGCCTGGTCGGCGTTGGGCCTAGTTGACGCTGTGTCCGTTCAATCCTGCGTGTGCGTAGTGATTGCGACTGTCGGGAATGTGGTTGTCTCCCAACACTCGAGCGATCTGCTGCTCGCTGAGTCCGAGGCGACGGAGCCGCTCGCACACCGCATCGAAATCGAGCATCTTCGCGTCGAGTTCCTGCTGCAGTTCGATCACTTCGGCGCGGATGGTCTCGGCCTCGTCCAGTGCGGCCAACGTGTCCTTCGGCTCGGGTAGCAGCAGTGCGAGCAGTCGATCACGTGCGTCGGTGCTCAGACCCTCGAAGGGGCGCTGTCCCGGTTGAGCCTCGTGCCGACCCTCGGCGCGACGATGGGCGTCGTATTCGGCCTCGCGCTCGACGGAGACGTACTCCTGCGTGTCACCGAAGGACGGAATCTCGGCGAGCTGGTCCTGCGGCTCGTCCTTGGGTCCCTGCGCAGGGGCCGTCGCGATGTCGATCGTCTGGCGCAGTGGGCGATTTGGAATGAAGATCACCGCGATCAGCGTGACGATCGCAACGAAGCCGGCGATCATGAAGATGCGTCCGGTCGCGTCGCCGTAGGCGGTGCGGACGACTTCGAGGACCGGCGCGGGCAGTGCGGTGAGATCGAGTGATCCACCGCCACCCGACGAGCTGTCGACACCGAGCTGGGCCAGGCCTGCCGCGGACTTCTCGGCAACCCGAGTTGCCAGGAGCGAGCCGAGAACCGAGACGCCGATCGCGCCGCCGAAGGTACGGAAGAACGCCACCGTCGACGATGCCGCACCGACGTTCTGCACACTGACCGTGTTCTGCACTGCGAGAACGAGATTCTGCATCAACATGCCGGTACCGAGGCCGACGATGGTGATGAAGATGCCGACCGTTACCAGGCTGGTCGCGTGGTCGATCGTGCCCAGGAGCAGGAATCCGACGACCAACAGAACAGATCCGGTGACGATGAACGGCTTCCACTTACCGAACTTGGTGATGAGCTGACCGGAGCCGACGGAGGCGACGAGCATGCCGAACACCAGTGGGATGGACAGCAATCCGGCCTCGGTCGGGGTGTAGCCGCGAGCGGTCTGGAAGTACTGGCCGAGGAAGGTGGTGGCTCCGAAGAGGCCGACACCGACGGCGATGGACGCGACGATGGCCAGGCCGGTGGTGCGTTCGGTGACGATCTTGAGCGGGATGATCGGCGACTTGTGCCGCGCCTCGACGATGATCGTCAGGATGAGCAACAGCACTCCGCCGCCGACCAGGTAGGCCGTCTCACGGGAGAGCCAGGCGTAGTAGTCGGCCTTGCCTGCGAACGAGACCCACACGAGGAGAACGGAAACACCTGCGGTGAGCAGAAGTGCACCGAGCCAGTCGATGGAGACGTTGTCCTTGCGGATGGTCTTGATGTGCAGGGTCTTCTGCAGCAGGCCGAGGGCGATGACGGCCAGCGGTACGCAGACGAAGAAGCACCAGCGCCAGCCGAGCGGGCTGTCCACGATGACGCCGCCCAGGATCGGGCCACCGGACATCGACACGGCCATGACGGCACCGGTGTAGCCGGAGTAGCGGCCGCGATCACGCGGGGAGACGATGGTGCCGATGATGGCGATGACGAGAGCCGTCAGACCACCCATGCCGATGCCCTGCACCACGCGTGCGGCCAGCAGGACCGGCACGTTGTGCGCGAAGCCGGCGATCAGTGAGCCTGCGACGAAGATGAGAATCGCGCTCTGGACCAGCACCTTCTTGTTGAACAGGTCGGCCAGCTTGCCCCAGATCGGAGTGGACGCAGCGTTGGCCAGCAGGGCAGTGGTGATGACCCAGGCGTACGCGGTCTGCGAACCCTTCAGATCACCGATGATGGTGGGCAGTGCCGTCGAGACGATGGTGGTGCTCAGCAGCGCGGTGAACAGCGCGGCGAGCAGGCCGGTGAGGGCTTCGAGGATCTGGCGATGCGACATCGCGTCGGGATCGACGACTGGCTGATTGGGCGGAGTATCCGCAGATGTGGTCATGTCTTATCTCGCAATCGATTCAATACGTGCCACGTCCTGATGCTGGGCGTGGGCGTCTTCGGTGAAGGTGTCGTTCAGTTTGCGGATCGAGTCGAGTGCATCGAGTGCCTCGTCCTCGCTCCAGCCGCTCAACATTTCTGCCAGGCGGCGTGCGCGTCTGTTCCAAATTTGTGTCAGTCGAACCTGACCGATGTCCGACACACAGACCCGTGACGCCCTTCGGTCGTCGGGATCGGGATGTCGATCGATGTAGCCGAGGTCGACGAGGTCCGCGATCTGCCGGCTGAGGGCGGACTGACTTACGCACAGCCTGCTGGCGAGGTCGGTCTGCCTGCATTCACCCTCGGTCGCCAGGATGGCCAGAACTCCGGTCAGGGCCTGCGGCAGTGGTGAATCCTCGACTCCGGTGGTCACGGCCCGCTTCAGCGTGCGCCCGAAGAGGAAGACCTCTTCGACCAACGACTCCGCTGTCGTGGATTGAACTGCCATGAGTACTCCAACGCCGATGTCCATTTACTTGCTGTCTGCAACCATATATATAAATACATGTGCTAAGCAAATAATATTCCTGTCTGGTGGGTCACAGTGGTCGGTCGGGGGGGATCGGGGGATCCGGACGGGGATCGGCTCCCCGGATATGGATTCCGGCCTCCGATCGGAGGCATAAATCCGAAACTGGGGAGCCGATCCGCGGTCGAGGCTGGCTACCGCGGGTAGAAGAACGACCGCCGGACGGTCAGCGCGACGGTGTCACCCACCTCGGGACGCGGTCCGCGTACCGAGCATCGGAAGTCCACATCGCCGGAGCGCACCAGAACATCGCTGGCATCGCGGCCGAAGAGTGACGAGGTGACGGTTCCCTTGGTGGTGCTCTCGCGCTCGCCGTCGGGCACGAGCTCGATATCGGTCGGCAGGATTGCAACCGTCCCGGGGCCGGAGCCCTCCGCCGCGAGTGTCAGGGAGCCCGAGGTGAAGGTGCCGTGGGCGACGGTGCCGTCGACGAGGGTGGCGTCGGACAGGAAGTGGGCGACGAACGCCGACGCCGGAGCGCGCACCACGTCCTCGGGTGTACCGATCTGCGCGATGCTGCCCCGATCGAGGACGACCACCCGGTCTGCGAGGGCGAGGGCCTCGGTGCGATCGTGCGTGACGTGTACGACGGTCAGACCAGCTGCGCGCGTCAGAGATCTCAGCTCGAGGCGAAGCCGGTCTCGCAGTGGCTCGTCCAATGCCGAGAGCGCCTCGTCGAGTAGTAGTGCCCGTGGCGAGCCGACCAGAGCGCGCGCGAGGGCGACGCGTTGCCGCTGACCACCGGACAGCGTCGACGGGTCCCGGTTCTCGAGCCCGGGCAGCCCGACGAGCTCGAGCACGTCGGCGACCTTCTTCGTGCGCTCCGGCCTGGAGACCTTGGCCAGTTCGAGTGGGTAGGAGACGTTGCGCCCGACGCTGCGGTGCGGCCACAGGGCGTGCTGCTGAAATACCATGCCGAGCTTGCGCGACTCGGGAGGCGTCGAGAGTTGTTCGCTTGCAACCACATCCGGTCCGATGGAGATCGAACCGGCAGTCGGGGTCAGGAAGCCGGCGACGGTACGCAGCAGCGTGGTCTTGCCGGAGCCCGACGGCCCGACGAGTGCGACGAACTCTCCGTCGGCAATCTCCAGGTCGACGCCCTCCACGCCGACCGTGCCGTCGTGGTACCGGAGGCCGAGACGTTCGATCGTGATGGCAGACATCGAAATCCTTCTTCTAGCGTCCAACTCGAGTGGACGCCACGAGGCCGAGGCCCGCGAATCCGACGAGCGCGACGAGTAGCGACAGGGCAGAGGCGGCGTTGTAGTCGCCGGCCTGCTGCAGGTTGAAGATGGACACGCCGAGGGTCTGTGTACCCGGAGCGACGAGGAGCACCGACATGGTCAGCTCACGCACCGCAGTGAGAGCAACGAGCACCGCACCGGTGACTGCAGCGGGGATCGCCATCTTCCACGGCACGTCCCACAGCGATCGAAGATGTGACGCGCCAGAGGATCTGGCGACTTCTTCGAGGGCTGTCGGAGTGGAACTCAGCGGTGCTCGAACGGCCTGGACGACGATCGCGAGGAACGCCATCACGTAGGCGCACAGGATGACCCACTTGGTGTCGAACAGTCCGGTGTACCGGCCGATGATCAACCAGCCCACTGCGATGACGAGGCCGGGAATCGCCTGCGGCAGCATCGCTGCCAGATCCAGGCCGACGTTGTCGCGAGACCTGGTGCGGGTGGTCAGTACCCCGATGGCCAGGCCCAGGAATCCGCAGACGACTGCGGCTCCCAACGCCAGCGTCACCGAATTCTGAATGCCGACGAGGGTTCCCGGTGCGGTGACCGCGCTCTCGATACTCTGCAGCGTGAGATTGCTCCAGGTGAGCGGCACGCCGGGAGCCGGAAGCAGGGCCTGCGTCGCCAACGCCAGGATCGGCAGGACCGTCAGAACGAGGCCGATGATCCACGCAGCGATGCCCGCTGGAATTCGGCTGCGGCCCAACGGAAGTAACTGGGGCGGCGTGACCGCACCGTCGAGCTGAACGGAGCGACGCCCCAGAACGCGGTCGAGTGCGACCGCGACAACGGCCAGTGCGAGGAGCCCGATGCCGATGGTGGAGACCACCTCCAGTGGTCGATCGACGGTGCCCGACTGTATGTTTCGATACACCATCGTCGACAGGGTGACGTAGCGCTCGGGGAGTCCGACCAGCGCCGGAATGCCGAAATCGGCCAGATTGGACACGGCCGTCAACGTCAGCGACGCCAGGAGGGCGGGACGCAGCAGTGGCAGCGTCACATCGCGCATGGCTCGCCAAGGAGATGCCCCGGCGATCCGAGCCGCCTGTTCCAGATCGCCGGGTACGCGTCGTAGCGCCGCCGAAATGATCAGGTACGCAAGCGGATACGAGTGGACCGTCAGCAAGAAGATCACTCCGTCGCCGCCGTAGATGTTCCACAGCGGTCCGCCGCCGAAGGCGTCGTTCCAGTACGAGTTGATCATCCCGCTCGGGCCCAGCAGGCCTGTCCAGGCGATCGCGCCGACGAACGGCGGAATCAGCAACGGGCTGAGCAGAATCAGGCGCAGTACCGATCGGCCCGGCAGATCGGTGCGATCGAGAACGAGGGCCATGATGGTCGCAATCACCACCGCCGCGGCCGCCGACACACCGGCCGACACGTCGCTGTTGGTAGTGGCCGACGCGATTCCGCCGTCGAGCAGCTCTTGTATGTGGTTGCCGCCCAATCCGATCGAGACCACGGCCGCCAGTGGAGCGCCGACCAGGGCCAGTACTGCCAACCACAGGCAGGCGCGAACCCAGGTGACGCGGTCAGCCAAGAAGATCGTTGAACGTGGCGACGGCATCGGGCTGGGAGGCGGTGATGGTGTCGAGGTCCGGGTTCAGCAGTTCGATGTCGTCGAGAGCGGGCGCGCCTTCCGGCGTGCCGACATCGGACCGAACCGGCAGGTACTGCTGCTCGACGGCGATCTCCTGACCGCGCTTGCTGACCAGGAAGTCCACGTACTTCTGCGCGGCCTCCTGATTGGCCGAGTCCTTGAAGATTCCGGCCGGTTCGGAAATGTACGGGACGCCATCGGTGGGGTACGACGCGGCGATGGGCGAGCCCTTCTCGGCCAACTCGCGCACCAGGTAGTCCACCACGATCCCGACCGGCTGGGTGCCGGCCGCGACGGCCTGAGCGACCGGGCCGTTGCTCTTGGCGGCCACGGGTTCGTTGGCGACGAGATCGGTGAGCCACGGAAGGCCGAGGTCTTCCTGGCCCAGCCAGACGGCGGTGTTGAACGCTGCCGCGCCGGACACATCGGGATTGGGCAGCGTGATCCGGCCCTTGTACTGGGGGTCCGCCAGGTCCTTCCACGATGTCGGGGGCTGCGAGACGGTCCCGGTGTTGTACGCGATGACCGTCGGGATGATGCGGGTTCCCACGTAGTAACCGTCGGGATCGACGACGTTCGGGTCGAGGGCGTCGACGTCGGCCGGGGTGTACTGCAGCAGCAGATCGTCGGCCTTGTACTTCTCGAACGTGGGGGCGTCCGCGGCGAGCAGGACGTCGGCACCGATGGAGCCGGTCTGCCGCTCCGACGCGATGCGCGCATTGAGATCTCCGGTGCCCGCGCGAAACACCTGTACGTCGATGCCGGGGTTCTCTGCGGTGAACTCGGCGTTGAGAGCGTCGATCTTCGCCTGCGGCTCCGAGGTGTACACCGTGAGAGTGCCGCCGGCCCCGTCGCCGTCTCCACCGGCATCGGGAGCCGCAGGCTCGGAGCAGGACGCGAGGGTGAGAGCGGCTGCGAGACCGAGGATTCCACCGGTGGCAACGCGACGAACAGTGTTCACTAGGTACATCTCCTGGAAGCATCGAGCACGGAAGTTGCTCATGCTTCCGACCTGAATCGACACGCAGACATGTGTTGTGGGAACTGCACGTGTCGCCGGGGTGAACGACTCGGGGGCAGGGGTTGACTACCCAGCTCGAGACGACAAGGCGTGTACCGCGAACTGCCGTCCCCAATCCGGCCCGGCCCCTTCACGACCCAGGGTCGACGGCACAGCGCCGATCAGAGTCAGGAAGTCCAAGGTCGGTCGAGCGAGGTACTGGGCGTACGGTCTCTCCCTCTCGGGGATCATCCATCCGAGCGCCTCGAGGCTTCGGAAGACCAGCGAATTGCGTTCGTCTACAGAGCAACTCGCCGCAACCGACACCAGGAGCAGAACGCCCGCGTCTTTCTCGTACTGCTCGCGCCCAACGGGCATCCGAGCCGCGGCGTGTGACCACAGGCGGACCGGGTCGGTGGCGAGGGTGTTGGCCAAACGGGTGCGAAGAAGCCGCTCCTTCAGGACACGAACGAGTCCGAGTTGCGTCACAGCAGTCCGAAGCCAGTGCACCTGTTGATGGTCCACCTCGCGGTTGGAGCTTCCGAACCATCTGGTATCCCACTCGAGCTCGGCACGCATCGCCGCAACGTCCCTGGGCGGCACATAGCCTGCAGCGGTCAGTGTGATTCCGTCTTCGCCCACACGCGCCAGCATCCACGTCAGCTTTTCCATTGCCGATGCCGCCACTGCGGGGTCCACCTGTGCCACATCGACATCGACGCGCGCGAGGACATCGGGTAGATCGGGGTGATACTCGAGGGGCCCGCGTTCGAGAAGCGAGCCCAGTTTGGGTAGCCGTTCCCGTACGCGACCGGCCAACTCCGTCACCGCGCGCCGCAACGCGATTCTGTTGTTCGCGTCGGCCACCGCGAAGCGCTCGTCGAAGTCGCCCGCCCAGAGCTTCATGTGGTCGTGCTCAGGATGGTCGGTATCAGCGAGAACCTTCAGCAGTTCGGCGTAGCCCGACGAGCCGCCGCAGTCTTCGGGTGGGCAGGCGCGGTCGCCGTCGAGGCAGGCTGCAGTACCGGCTACGGGCGATACCTCTTCCACGACCAGGTGGTGTGTCCATCCGTCACCGAAGTCGTACTCGTACCCGAGACGATCCCCGACGGCACCGAGGACGTCGTCCACCCGAACGCCGTCTTCGAGTGTCCCGGTGCCGTCGTCCCACTCCTCGAGCGAGGACTTCATCTCGTAGCGTCGAGTGCTTCGAAGAGGATCGTCGCCGACGAAGAACATGTGCAGATGTCGGTCTTCCCAACCCATGACGTCCTGAATGACGTCGTGCAGCTCGGGCAGTGTGGCGTCGGAGGCGATGGTGAACCGCCGCCACACCACCGGCTCGACGTCGGCCAGAGTCACCCTGATCGTCAGCATCGTCAGGATCGTCCATCATGTGTGAGATGTTCGTCGAGCACGTCCCCGCGGGGACGTTGTCGCCGATACAGTCCGGGCATGGATGTTCTGCGCGCGATGCCATTGCTCACGGTCACCGATCTCGATGCGGCGCTGGACAAGTACGTCCAGGTCACCGGCATGGAGGTGGTGATGAATCACGGCTGGATCGCCACGCTCGCTCCGGCGGGCGACGGTGCGGCGCAGCTGAGTCTGATCACCACCGATCCCACCGGGCCGGTCAATCCGTCGGCATCGATCGAAGTGGACGACGTGGACGCGGCGTACCGGGCAGCGATGGACGCCGAAGTCGAGATCGTCTACGAGATCACCAACGAGGAATGGGGAGTCCGCCGATTCTTCTTTCGGGATGCGGGCGGCAACGTCGTGAACGTGCTGTCTCACCTGTGATCGGGATGCAACAACTCTCCGCGCCGGATTCCGCGAACAGTGCGGGTGGCCACGGTGAGCCAGGCGGCGAGCAGTAGGACGTACAGGGCAACGGCCAGAGCCTGCACCGCACCGAAGTTCAGCGCATGACCCAGTGCAGTCGCTCCGGTGACGCAGGTCCCGATGGGGAACGTGAACGACCACCATGTCAGCGAGAATCCCAGGTTCCTGCGTGCCGCGTGCACGGTGAGAGCCGTCGCGAGCGCGAACATCAGCATTCCGAAGCCGCCCATGATCAGTCCGTAGCCGATACCGAACACGTGTAGCCCGACGGCGATCGACGACTGTGCCCCGGTGAACACCATCGATGCGTCGGTGCCCAGCAGGTTGGCCGCCGTGATCGACTGGCCGATCAACCCCAACGTGATCCACACGGTCGGGGCCGCGTCGACGGGCGGCAGACCGCCGTGCAGCAGACGTCCGTAGATCAGAGTCAGCGTGATCATCCCGACGATCAGCGACAGCCCGAACATCGCATAACAGGCGCACAGCAGCGCCAGCCGCCACTGGCCCTCGGGTAGGTGCGGAAGCAGCAACGCCCCTGTCGACGCCGACACCATCGGCGGCACCACAGGCATCAGCCACGCGGGCAGGGCTGCGACGTCACGATGATCGGACGCGGTGATCATTCGATACGGAACGACGACGCTGGTGAGCAGACCGGCGATCGTCCCGGCGGTCCACAGGCCGGCGAACAGCGCGGTGGCCGCAGTCGGTCCGAGCACGTCCGCGCCGAGCAGGCCCGCTCCCGCGCCGACGGTGAGCATCGCCATGGGCGGAGCGCCGTAGAACTGCACCATCACCGGGTGTCGGGCGTACTCGACGGCCCGGTCGCGGTGCCGGATCCAATGCCGCGCGAAGGCTCCACCGATCACGGCCAGCGCCGTAGCGGCGATCACCCATACCGCAACGGCAAAGACGTGCAGTGTAGGAAACTGCACAGGCAGAGTTGCGGCCGCAGTGGCGACGATCCCGGTACCCATCACCGCGGCGAACCAGTTGGGGGTGATGTGCTCGAAAGTCCTGGGATGCACAGCGGGGGTGAGGGCGGTGACGGTCATGACTTCAGCGTGCGCGTAGCCGGTCACGTCCGGTAGGTACCGAAATGTTCGTTACCCATAACTGGACGTTATGGCTGGGTCTTTGCCGCCACGGACAGCAATTCAGCGGCGGGGCCGGTGGGGATGCGGCCGGACGGCCAGATCGCCCTCAACTCACGACGCAGAGTCAGTCCTGGGATCGGTACGCGGACCAGGGTTCCCGCGGCCAACTCGGGGGCGACGGCCAACGAGCTCAGCACGGCTCCGCCGATTCCCGCACCGACGGCGGACTTGATCGCCGTCGTCGAGGAGACCTCGAGAAACGGCGACATCGGCTGCCCGAGACCCGCTGCAGCCACCGCGCTTTCGTAGGCCGAGCGCGTTCCCGACCCCGCCTCCCGCGTCACCAGTGCGGTGGCGACGATCTCGGCGGCCGACGGCGCGGTGATTGTCCAGGCGTGATCCGGTGCCACCACGAGCACCAGTTCGTCGG
>NZ_LVCU01000003.1:0-3648 GCF_001647185.1 Rhodococcus sp. EPR-147 | reverse complement strand
CGACCACTGTGGAATTGCCCGACGTGAGGCTCGGAACGATGTGCGGAACGAGCGTGTGCAGCGTGACCAGCCATCGGGGCAGAAGATATTCTGCGACAGTCTGACTCGCGGCGATCTGCACATGGCCGACGCGTTCGGCGTGCAACGTGGCGATGGCCGTCGCCAGATCCTCGGCGGACCGCACGACCGGCGCTGCCCAGCTCGCGACCAGCTCGCCGAACTCGGTCAGCACCGTTCCGCGTGCGCCCCGTTTCAACAATGGAGCGCCGACCCGTCGCTCCAATGCACGGATGCGCGCGCTGGCCGCCGGCTGCGACATGCCGTGCGCTCGACCCGCTCGCCCGATGCTGCCGAGCTCGGCGACCGACAGCAGCAGGTCGATGCTGGTGAGATCGGCAACGTGAGGGGGGAGCGGCACAGGGCGAGCGTACGACGACCCGAGTCAGAACTCGCTGAACAGGTCCAACTCGCCTTCTGGGTCTGTGGCTCCTTCGATGTCTTCGGGCTCGTCGTCCGAGTCCGGGGCGCGCTCGTGCAGCACCGAACCCACCAGCGCGGTGACGTCGATCGCGGCGGGATCGGGAATGGGATGCCCCTCGACGAAGGCGAGTCGCTCGGCCGACAGGTAGGCCAGGCGCACGGCCTGGACCACGAGGACGCGTCGTAGACCCTCGGAGACCTCGCCGCGTTCGCGAGTGACGGCTGCCAGCCGTGAGATGGTCTCGGCGCGGCGCGCGATGCGAATGTCGGGGTGCCCGCGCTCGCGGCGGGTCTGCTCGGAGATCAGCGACCGACGCAGTGACGCAGGGAGTGCGATGGGCTCCGAGACCGGCGGAATCTTCTCGTTGAGGATCGCCTTGTGTCGAGACTTGTCGATGGCCTCGAGGTACGCCGTGTACTCGTGCGCATTCAGATCGCGCTCGGCTGCGCGGAATTGCTCTGCGCCGTCGGACTTCTTGAGATCCTCGTACTGCCACAGAGGCCAGATCTCGATTTCGGCGACCTCGAAGACGTCGAGTACCCGCATCGCGACGGCGTCGGTTCGCTGGTTGGTCAGATGGCGCTGCACTCGGACGCTGAGCTTCTCCTTGGTCTGCCCCACGTAGATCGGCTCACCGTCGTAATCGTAGAACGCATACACGCCCCATTTGGCCGCAGACCATACTCGACCCTGATTGTCTTTCTCGCTCAGCACTTCTCGCAGTGCGGTGCGAAAGGACTGCACGTCGTCCGCGGGCAGAGTGCTCTTGCGCGGAGCGACGGCGGACGACCGCAGCGAGGACTTACCGTGACTGGACATGTGCCGCAGTCGAACTCAGGGTCCCGCTGACCAGCGGCATCAGATAGTGCTCGGCGAGCCAGGCGACCACGGGAACGCACACCGCATCACCGAAACCGAAGAGCGCCTGGTTGTTTCGCAAACCGTCGAGTGTGTACTCGCCGGCACCCATCAGGCGGGCGTATTCGAGTGGCGTCATCCACCGCACCTGCAACCGGCCGTTGCCCATCTTGACCACCGCTTGTTTGGACGAACCGCCACGGGCGGTACGGAGGCAACCGGAGATGTCGTCGGGGCGAGCTTCCCAGACGGCGACGCCGTTACGGGTGCGACGGTAGGCGGTACGGTAGCTGACCTTGCGGGCCTTCTTCAGGATCTCGATGCGCTGCAACTGAATCGGCGACAAGGACTGCACGAATGCTGCGGTACGGTCTGCATCCCACCACCGCTCGTCGCGGTAGTCCATGCGCTCGACCAGATCACCGAGGCCACTGGTCAACGGAATCGGCGGACTCGGCAAGGGTGCCCGATGGGTCAGCAATGTCGAATCGCCGTACACCGCTTGCAGCCAATCCGGCCGAAGCTCACCGTTGGGATCGCGCGCGTCCTCCGGGGGATTCTGTGCACCGACCAGGAAAAGGCGCGGACGCGACTGCGGAACGAAGCGTCGAGCATCGATGGTGAGGACATCCACGGAGTAACCGAGCTGGTTGAGCTCCCGGACCGCTGCGGCCAGATCGTCTCCACCGTGACTGGTCGCCAGCCCGACGACGTTCTCGAGCGTCACCACCTCGGGTCGAGCATCACCGAGCTCGCTCAGTACCCGCGTGAAATGACGAAACGTCGACGAGTTCTTACCCGCGAGCCCGGCCCGGCCGCCGGCCAACGACAGATCGGTGCACGGAAACGACGCCCACGCCAACGACAGCCCCTCGGGC
The DNA here is from genome assembly GCF_001647185.1 of Rhodococcus sp. EPR-147. NCBI lineage: Bacteria > Bacillati > Actinomycetota > Actinomycetes > Mycobacteriales > Nocardiaceae > Rhodococcus > Rhodococcus sp. EPR-147. Next base: position 1,431 of record NZ_LVCU01000003.1, on the reverse strand, counting down.
AGATCGTCTCCTCGAGTGCGTGCGACATCGCCGAGCTGAAAATGGCCGGCCTCGCCACCGAAGTGCTGGCGGTACATGTGATGCTTGTCGCGCTCGATGTCGTTGGCCCACGACACCTCGAAACCGGCCTGCTCCAAGCCCATTCGCACCAGGCCGATACCGGCGAAGAACTCCGCGACAGTATGGATCCGACCGAGCGCAGGTGCCGAAGAACCACCCGGCACCACAGTCAACTTCGGCATGCACCCAGGCTAGTACAGAGCGCCGACAAGCTTGGTTATGCAGTGGTCGCCAGCGCCGCAGCCAAGCCGAACGCCACCGCCAGCAGGCAGATGTGCGCTGCGGCTCGGCCCACCGAGTGCTCGACAGTGGATCGGTGCGCGGCGACGGTGGGTAACCACGTCCCACGGATTCGGTGAGCGGACGCGATCAGGATCACCGTGACGAGAAGCTTCGCGAGAACGATTCGGCCGTAACCGGTCTCGACCACGGCAGCAAGGCTGTCCAGCTTCAGGACCGCGTCGAGCACTCCGGTGGTGGCAACCCCGACGACGCACCAGAACGCGACTCGCGAATAGACCGGCAACAGCGTCGCCCACGCGGATTTGCTCCGTAGGCTCAGCGCCATCGCACCCAGGACGCCGAGCCACACCGACGCGCACACCACATGCACGGCGACGGCAAAAGACCCGAACGTGAACTGAGACATGTGCCCGGTGATCGGCCGAGCGACCAGCGCAAGGGATGCCAGCACGACCACCGGAATCGGTGACCAGCTCGCCCTCAGTCGATACCCGGCCACCCCGATGGCGCACAGGGTGAGCGTCAGGATCACCGTCGCAGAACCCAGACGGCCCAACGAGATCGAGGTGGCGAACGTGGCGAAAGCGCTGGGCGACAACGTCAGTGGCGTGCGACCGGCAGAATCGGCTGCCGCGGCGGCCAGCAGAACGAACTCGGCCACCGCCCATAGTCCCGACAGGTAGCCGATCGCGCGCCACATCACCGGCGGGTCCACGGCGGGGCGTCGGGAATCGGAACTGGCGTCCAGGACTGCGAGAACCCCGAACCCCAACACCACCGAGCCCGACGCCACCGCGATCACCCGTAGCCACGACGACCCACCGGGAAAGGTGGGGAACGCCAGCGCGAACGCTGCCGCGACCCCCACCAGCGCCGCAGCTGCGGCGGCGAGTACCAGCCGAACACTTCTCTCGCCCACCGCAGCCACGTCGGTGCTACTTCCGGGTCTTGGGCTTACGGAGCGCGAATCCCAATGCCCCGGCGAAGGCCAGAACCGCCACGGCGATCAGCGCGATCCGACCGTAGCCGCCGAGGAACGAGCCCTCGGACTCCTCTGCGCTTCCCGACGCGTCGGCGGGTGCCCCCGGAGTCCCTGACCCCTCCTGCGTCAGCGTGAACGACGCTGTG
>NZ_LVCU01000002.1:0-15341 GCF_001647185.1 Rhodococcus sp. EPR-147 | reverse complement strand
GACGCTCTGGCCCTCGATGCGCGCATCACCCTTCGACCAGATGTTGCCGTCGGGCCCGACGACGTTGAGTGTGGCGAACTGCGACTGCGGCACCTCGTTGAACGACACGGACGCCGTGGCCGGAGACGCGTCCAGGGAGGACCCGTCGGCCGGGCTGTACCCGGTGACCTGCGAATGAGCCGAGGCGATCGGTGCGGCGATCAACAGCATCAGCAGTGCTGCGACCGAGACGACCAGCGCCCTCGTGGACAGGACCAGTGATCTCATGAGCGCCGCGCCCTGATCGTTGCACCGATGCCAAGGCCTGCGCCGACGGCACCGAGCACGAGTCCGACGCCGGCGAGCCAGCGGGCGGTGTTGTCCTCCGAAGACGTCGACGCCTGAGAGGCGGCGGTGGTCTCGGTGTGGGCGCTGCCGTGCGCATCACTGCCGGCCGCGGCGAGAGTCAGGGTGGGAGCGGGCAATTCGGGCTCGCTACCGTCCTCGGTCATCGGCTCGTTCCAGTCGACGACCTCACCGTCGGTGTAGGTCTGGGTGGCCGGGAACGAGACGGTCTCCTGCTCGGGCAGCGGGCCCGCCGAGAGCAGGAACTGCTGGAACTGGCCTGGCCCGACCTCGGAACCGGGGTTCGCCGTCCACGTCACCGATACCGCGAGATCGGCGGAGTCCTTCTCGACGGTGGATGTCCAGCCCGGAACGGGCTGTGTGCGCGCGGAATTGAGGCCGGGGAGGGTCACCTTGACCGAACTGGTCGAGGCGGTATCGGACTCGGTGGGAACGCGGAACGTCAGCACCGAGTAGCCGCCCTGCGCGGCGTCGGGAGCGGAGACGACGACGTGCGCGGACGCAGCGCCTGCGCCGATCAACAGTGCGCCGACGGTGGCTCCCGAGACGAACAGGGCACGGGAAAGAGAGCTCTTCATGGGTTGGGTCATTTCTGTGCAGAGAAGCGGAAAAGGGTGTCGGTCAGAATGCCGACCGCGAGTGGAGCCCGCGGAACGAGCAAGACGACATCGGGGGACCGCGACGAGAAATGACCCAGTCCAGAGCGGTGCCGTCTACCGACGGAACAGCAACGGACATGGACACGCGACCGACGGCGGAACCGTCGGGCAGGGGAGTGAGGAGCGCGAGAATCGCTCGGACGATGGACGTGATGGGGCCGTAGAGGCGCTCGGCCGCGGCGATCATCAGGCCGGTGACGACCGAGGCGGCCGCGTGAAAGGCGATCATCGCTGTGCTGGGCAACAGTGAATGCGCGTGCATCTCCGCTGCACTGCCGAGGCTCAGCGCGATATGGGCGACGAGTTGTCCGCCCAGCAGAGCGGGAAGCAGCAGGACGGTCGAACGTCTGGGCAGGGCCGTCATGGCACCCACCCCGATGCTGACGACGACGAGCAGAGCCAGTGCGGAACCGTCGGGCCAACCGCCGCCGGCCATGCCGTGAGCGGCCACCGCGAGCGCCGCGGTGACGATACCGACAGCTCCGCCGCGAAGCGGGGCGGCAGAGCTGTCGGTCATCGGTTGTTCAGGAGGTCAGCACACGCCGAGACGGGCGAGCAGATCGGCTTCGATGCCGTCGAGCTCTGCGGAGATCGCGGCGTGTGCGGTCTTGCGGCGAGCGGGCGGCATCTGCTCGGACGCGCGGACGGCGGTGGTGAGATCGTCCAGACGCTCGCTGATCGCAGCACCGAAACTCTTGGTCTCGGGATCGGAGTGGCGTGCACCGATGGTGTCGAGCGACTTCTCGGCACCGGCGATGCGGGCACTGAGCTTGCCGCCGTGGCCGGTGTATTCGCTGAGCTGATCGGGAGCGACACCGAGCTGCTGCGCCTTGCGGCTGTCGAGCTGCGCGCGAACGACCGTCGCACCGCGGTACAGAATGGGGGCCAACACCGGAATCAGCAGCCGAGCGATGCCGAGGTACTTGCGGATCTGAGCCACGCTCAGCGTTCCCTGCACCGCAGCCTTCTGCTGGGCTTTCAGAGCAGACACCTGCGCTTTCTCGACGTTCTTCTGCGACTTCGCCTCCACCGCGCTGAGCTTGCGCTGCGCCTTGGCGATCGACTTCAACTGCTTGCGCTCGTTCTTTGCGCCGAGCTTCGCTTCCAACGTTGCCTTGTGCTTGAGTGCCTTGGCCTCTGCCTTACGAGTGGCTCGACCCTTACGCTTGCGGAACAAACCCATCGACAAGGCTCCTGACGGGTGCTGCTAGGCGGAAACGGTGCGTTCCACACACCTTATCGGGCGGTGGTGTTCACAGGCTGACGGGCGGTGATCTGTACCGGCTGTCGGAGGGCTGACCTAGTGTCTAGCAGTGTGAACGGTCAACGAGGTGCGGCAGCCACATCACCGGTGCCCGTGCTGCTCGACGCCGGATCGTTGACGCGGTGTCGGCATCGTCTCTATCTCGACACGGCGTACGGGTCGTTGTTGCGCGGCGAACCCGAGAACCCAGGGGTACGGCAGCGTCGAGAAGCAGCTCAGGCTCACCGGGAGAACGTCCGCACGCAGTTGGCCGTGGACGATCCGATGCTGTGGATCGAGATCGACGAACCCACTGCCCGCGACGCTGCCGAAGCCACCGTCGCCGCCTGCCGAGCCGGAGTGGAACGTATCTGGAACGCGGTGCTACCCCTCGAACGTGACACCGGCCGACGCGGTCGCAGCGAACTGCTCGTCCGCGACGCGGCGGGCGGATACATCCCGGTGATCGTCGTCAACCACAAGGTCACCGACCCCGGCCGTGGCGCGCGCACCACTCCGCTCGATCAGTGGTCTCCGGCGATCGACGAGACTCGAAAGGTGCGCAGTCAGCTGCGCGATCAACTCCGGCTCGCGCACCTGTATCGGATGCTCGCGCACGAGGGTCTGGCCACGGCCACGCCCGTCGGCGGCGCGGTGGGCTACAAGGGTGAATGCATGCTGGTGCACGATCTCACGACGGTCCTCGACGAATACGACATCCGCTTCGCGGACCGGCTCGCGGTGGCCCAGGGCGTCGCGTTCACGGTGCCTTCCCAGGTGAGCGAATGTCGTTCGTGTGCATGGTGGTTCGACTGCAAGCCGCAACTCGAAGCCGTTCGGGACGTCTCGCTTGTCGCCTCCGGGTCCCGCGCCGAGGTGTTGCGCAGCGCGGGCGTGCGCACCATCGACGAGTTGGCGCAGTGGACCGGCCCGGCTCCCGAGGAGTGGCCGTTCGGAAACTTCGACGACGCCGTGTCCGCCGCGCTGGCCTGGCGAGCGGACGTGCCGCTGCTCCGGCGCTCGGAGACCGTCTCGGTGCATCGCGCCGACGTCGAGGTGGACGTGGACATGGAGAGCTACCAGGAACACGGCGCGTATCTGTGGGGCACGCTGCTCACCGAGGCGGGCGGCCCGCCGCCGTCGTATCGGGGTTTCGTCACGTGGGATCCGCTGCCGACCGTCGACGAGGGACGCTCGTTCGCGGTGTTCTGGAACTGGCTGATGGACACCAGGGCCGACGCCGCCGCGCGCGGTAAAACCTTTGCCGCGTACTGCTATTCGCGACAGGCGGAAGACAAGTGGCTGCTCGACTCGGCACGCCGTTTCGCGGACGTTCCCGGGGTTCCCACCGAGGCGCAGATTCGCGAGTTCATCGACAGTGAGCAGTGGGTGGACATCTACCAGGCCGTGAGCGATCAGTTCATCTGCCCGAACGGCAAGGGACTGAAGAAGATTGCGCCGGTCGCAGGATTTTCGTGGCGTGACGACGAAGCCGGCGGCGAGGCGTCGATGGGGTGGTACCGGGAAGCCGTCGGATACGACGCCGAGCCCGACCACACGCAGCGCGAGCGACTGCTCGTCTACAACGAGGACGACGTGCTCGCAACAAAAGTGTTGCGCGAGTGGATGTCCGACCGCGCCGAGAAGGAAATCCCGACGGTAGCGGATCTGCGCGCTCGCGCGTGACCCCGCCTCGATCGGCGGGGTCACGCGCCAGTGGTCAGTGATTAACGCGGCGCCATGCGGATCGCGCCGTCCATGCGGATGGTCTCACCGTTGAGGTAGTCGTGCTCGGCGATCATCTGGACCAGCTGCGCGTACTCGCTGGGCTGCGCCAGACGTGAGGGGAACGGCACCGACGCCTCGAGGCCCTGACGGTATTCCTCGGTGACGCCTGCCAGCATCGGGGTGTCGACGATGCCGGGGGCGATGGTGTTGACGCGGATGCCGACCTGCGCCAGGTCGCGAGCTGCGGTGATGGTCATCGCGTGCACGCCGCCCTTGGAAGCGGTGTAGGCGATCTGGCCGATCTGGCCCTCGAATGCGGCCACCGATGCGGTGTTGATGACGACGCCGCGCTGGCCTGCGTCGTCGACGGTCGATTGCGACTGCATCCGGTTCGCGGCCAGGCGCATCACGTTGAACGTGCCGAGCAGGTTGATGGTGATGACGGTGCGGAACAGCTCTAGATCGTGCGGTCCCTTCTTGGACAGAATGCGGCCCGCCCAGCCCACCCCCGCGCAGTTGACGACGATGCGCAGCGGCACTCCGGATTCGACGATGGTGTCCAGTGCGGCCTCGACCTCGGCTTCGCTGGTGACGTCTGCCGGAATGAGAGTCACCCCGGCCGGGACGCTGTCTCCGGCCCGCTCGATGGACTGCGGCAGATCGAGTCCGAAGACGGTGACGCCCGCGGCGGCCAGACGTGCGGCCGTTGCGGCACCGAGGCCCGATGCCCCGCCGGTGACAAGTGCTGCTGTTCCTGAAATCTCCACGTCGTACGATCCCCTTCGCTCACGGTGGCGGGCCGCGGCACAGGCTGCGACCTCGTAGTCGCTTGCACCATAACCGGCGGGGCACCTCACCCGCCCTCAGGCACCCTGGAGTGGGGCCTACTTGATACCGCTGCGCGCGAATCCGGCGATGAAGTATTTCTGGAAGAACAGAAACAGCAACGCCATCGGCACGACGTTGATCAGCGCGAACGCCATCGTGGCACCGTAATCGCTGTTCGCCTGGCCCTGCAGGTACAGCAGGCCGATGGGGAGGGTGAACAACTCGTTCTCCCGCAGCGCGATCAGCGGCCACGCGAAGTCGTTCCACGATTGCAGCAGGCTCATGAAGGCGAGGACGGCGATCAGCGGTCCCGACAGCGGCAGCACGACGCGTCGGAAGATCTGCCAATGCCCGGCACCGTCGAGTCGGGCCGCCTCGAGCAGCTCACGGGGAATGCCGAGCATGAACTGACGCGCGAGGAACAGCCCGAACGCCGACGCCGAACTCGGCAGGATCACCGCCCAGTACGTGCCGTAGAGACCGAGTCCGACGACGATGCGGAACAGCGCCACCATGATCACCTGCACGGGCAGTACCAACGTTGCCAGCGCAATGAAGAACAGCGGCGTCGAGAATCGGAACTTCAAGTGCGCAAACGCATATCCTGCGAGCAGACTCGTCACCACGGTGATGATCGTGACCACGACGGCAATGGCGATCGAGTTGCCCAGCCACGTCGCGACCGGGAACGAGTCGAACACGCGGGTGACGTTCTCCCACGTCACCTGGCGCGGCCACAGCCGTAGCTCACCCCCGCCCAGCAATTCCCCGCGAGTCGAGAACGCCACGGCCAGCATCCAATACAGCGGTGCGACGGTGATCAGGCCGATGACGGCGATGATCACGGTGCGCAGCACCAGTGCGCGTCGAGCGGACGCGTTTCTCGGCCCGCTCATTCGACCAGATCCTTCGTTCGGCTCGCGCGCCACTGCGCGGCGGCGAAGGTGAGGGCGAACAGGAACAGCACCATGCCGATCGATGCGGCGTAGCCCTGATCGCGGGTGACGAAGCCCGTCTCGTAGGCGTACGTGACCAGCACCGACGTCGCCCCGCCCGGTCCGCCGCCGGTGAGGACGAAGACCAGATCGAACACCTGGAACGAGTAGATGACGTTGAGCACCAGCAGGAAGAACGACGTGGGACCCAGCAGCGGCACCGTCACGTTGCGGAAGCGCTGAAATGCGTTCGCGCCGTCCAGCCGGGCCGCCTCGTAGAGGTCGGGACCGAGACCTTGAAGACCGGCCAGATAGATCAGCATGTTCAACCCGGTGCGCCACCACACCGTGGCGATGACGATCGACGCGAAAGCCGGCCCGGGGGAGGACTGCCAGTCGATAGCAGGCAGCCCGAGGAAACCGATGAGATTGTTGAGCACGCCCGAGTTCTGGTCGAACACCAGAATGCCGATCAGTCCGGTGGCCACGCCCGAGACGGCCATCGGCAGGATCACCAGCGAACGCCACAGCGGCCTCGCCGGCAACGCGGAATTGAGCAGGACGGCAGCGATCAGACCGAACAGCATCGACAACGGAGTGACCAACGCCGTGAACAGCAGCGTGTTGATCAGCGCCCGCCAGAACAGCGGATCATCCACCAGGCGTGCGTAATTGGCCGCCCCGACGAACTCACCTGCACCGAAGCCGTCCGTCTGCTGCAGGCTGACGACAAACGCGGCGACGAGAGGAACGAGGACGAACACGGCCAACAGTGCATAGCTGGGGGCCAGGAATCCGGCGGCCGCGAACGCTTCCTTCCTGGCCCCGGCGCGTTTGGTCTTCGCTCGTACTACAGCCGTCATGCGCCGGTGACCCCGGCGATTCCGCTCTGCAACGCCGAGACGGTGGCAGCGGCATCCTGCGAACCGGCGAACGCAAGATCGAGTTGCTCCTTGAGAACCGGAATGATCGCCGACATCGACGGCGACGCGACCTGAGCGGCATCCTGCGGCTGCACCGTAGTGGCCTGAGCTGCGAAGATCGGGGCCAGCTCCGACCGGATATCGAACTCGAGGTCGGAGTTGAGCAGATCGGTACGCGTCGGCAGCAACGAGGCGGCCCTGCAGAAGTTGCGCATCTGTTCCTGCTGGGTGACGAACTCGAGGAACGACGCCGCCAGCTCCGGCTGCGAGGTCTGCGACGTGGCGACGAGTGCGTTGCCACCGAAGTCGCCGCCGCCCCGGCGATCTCGGGGTGCGAAGGTGGCCGTCCAATCGAAACTGGCCGTCGCATCGGCGTCGGGCAATTGGAATGCACCCGACCACACCATCGCTACCGATTGCGAGAACCAGGCCTCGCTGGCGTAACTCGACGACGCGATGGTGTTGTTCGCCGGCACGTAGCCGTTCGAGAAGAAGGACGACGAGAATTCGACGGCTCGGCGCGCCTCGTCGGAGTCGATCAGTGGAGTCTTCTGGTCCTCGGCCAGGAAGGACCCGCCGGCCTGGAACAGCAGACTCAGCCAGCGGGTGACGCCGTTGCCCTGCCAGTTGTAGGCCCACGGGTACTTGTCGGCCGGCAGCGAGGAACGCAGTCGGTCGCCGATCGACGCCAGCTCGTCCCACGTCCAGGCGTCGTCCAGGCTTGTCGGAACCGAGTCGATACCGGCCTGCGACAACAGGTTTCGGTTCACCAGAATTGCCGAGGTGTCGGTGTGGTGCGGTAGGCCGTAGGGGATTCCGCCGTTCTGCACTGCGGCCCACGCTGTGGGCGTGAACTGATCCCGCGTGTCCGACGCCAACAGCGGCGACAGATCCAGCAGTTGGCCGCGGCCGGCATATGCACCGAACGTGTAATACGGGACGCGGAAGATGTCGGGTGGATTGCCTGCCTGCAGCTGGGCGTCGATGTTGGTGAACATCTGCTCGTACGGCACCGCGTTGAGGGTGATCGTCGTCCCGGGATTGGCCGCCTCGAACGCGCTGATCGAGTCCCGGAAGCCGGCCAGCTCGGCATCGGTACCCCAGGTGGTGAACGTGAGTGTGCCCTCGGTCTGCTGCGACGGGCTGGATCTGACGAAGCCGCATCCGGCCAGCAGCAACGGCACTGCGGCGGCACCGGATCCGATCAGGAAGGATCGACGATCGAGAGGCATTGCTGGGCTCCGTTCATCGGCTGCCGGTGCGGCAGACCAACTGGTCCGCCGCAGGGTAACCACGACGGTCTGCGCCCAAACCCGGCCGTCAGCTTCGGTTGCGCCCGGTGTGGTCGTACTCGACTCGGTGTGCACCGTCGCCCAGGTCGTCGAGCAGAATCGTCGCCGCCACGGGGCGGCCAGGAGGTAGGAGCCGGACCGTCACCGCGCCTGCTTCGGCGGCATCGAGTGCGCTCGACGCGGCGGCCACGATGCGTTCTCGGGCGTCGTCGTCGAGAGCGTTCGGAGATCGGTCGTCGAGCATCATCACCTCCACCCCGCGGGCCCGCGCAGACCTGGCCGCGCGAGCGAGATCGGGTCGCACCAGACCGCGGGCGCGGAGGGAATCGCGGAGCTCGGCTTCGAGGAGTCGACACGCGAGGATCTCCTCGTCGGTGGGATCGGGGCCGTCGGCGATGCGCTGCAGCAGCGGACGGGCCAACGCGTCGAGACTGGCCAGGCGAGCGTCGCGTTCCTCGAGCACGGCCGCCGCCGCGGCCTGGGACGCGATACGCACCGTCGACTGCTTGCGCAGCTCGAAAATTGCGGCGGCCAAGGGACGAATGGTGAAGGCGAAGAACGTCGCCATCAACAGCGGCGCGATGTTGATCGCGCTGAACGAGAGCCCGTACAGAAATCCCTGACCCGTCACCACCGCCCACCCGATGGCCACCGACATGGTCAGTGCCAGCCCGAGCCACGCGGCGAGTGTGCGACCGCGGACACACATGAAGGTGTAGATCACCACCGACATCCCCAGGGGCCAGGTCTGCAAGCTTCCGGTCAGCGGCACCGGCAGGACGGCGAAGACCAGCGCGGCTGCCACCGGGCCCGATACGGTCATCAGTGCGGTCGACTGCGCGGTCAGTGGGTCACCCGGCGCGCTGAGCAGCAGGATGACCGCGGCCGAGAGTGCAAGCACAGCTGCGTACTCGGGCCACACTGCGGACACCCCGGTCAGGGTTGCGGATGCGCACACCAGGCACGCGAGGACGAAGAAACCGGCAACCGCGTACGCCGCCGCCGACCTCATCGACAGCAGGTCGCGGATGTCCTGGCCGTTCATCGCTTCCACCCCAATCGCACTATGGTGCCTGCGGTGGAGGATTGGATCTCGGCCGATCCACCGTCGAGTTGACGCATCCGGCCTTCGATGCTGACGGCGACGCCGAGTCGGTGGGGCGGCACCGAACGTCGATCGAAGCCGACGCCGTTGTCCTGAACGGTGATGCGCATCGACGACGGGGCCAGCTCCACGGCAACCGAACGATGTGATGCCCTGGCATGAATTCTACTGTTGCGCAAAGCCTCTGCCAGTGCAGCGGCGATGGCGCGTACCGTCTCGGCCGGGTAGTGCTCTGTCCGCTCGAGCGCGCCCTCGTGCACGGTGAAGTCGATCGACTCGTCCACTGTCGTTGCGGCAGAACGAAGCTGAGCCAGAGTCTCGTCGGCCGAGAACGTTTCCGAGACGGTGCCGGTGGTCAGGTCATCGAGATGTAGCAGAGTCGAGCGCGCCTGATGCGCCAGGCTGGGCGTGCGGCCATGGCGGGCAACAGCCAGCAGCGAAGACATGACCTCGTCGTGGATCAGCGCGTCGAACCGTTCGCGCTCGACTTCACGCGCGGTGGCCGCAGCCGCCCGGGCTGCGTCGTCGTGTGTGGTCGAGATCGTCGCGTCGAGAATGCGTCCGGTGCGCACCGCGGCGAGTGTCGCGGCAACGAACACCGTGCAGAACATCATCGCGAAGAAGATCTCCGCAATGATGTTGCTGCGGGGGAACGGTTCTCGCACAGCCTGGTTGGCCAGCTGCACAAGAACGACGCTCACGCTCATGTGGATGAACGCCGGGACGGGGTGCCACACCGTCGCAGCGGCGAGTGCCGCCAGGCCGGGAAACACCGAGAGAAACGTCCCGGCTTGATCGAAGGTGGCACCGTCCCACGCCACCCACCACAGCAGGGCCATGATCGGGAACGCCAACGCGGCCACGGAACCGGAAACGCGAATGACCCCGATGCGCGGGTGAAAGGTGGAGGCCGCGAACGCGAATCCGGTGCCGAACACGACCGCAACGGTGACCGGAGTCCACCAACCGGGAACCACCTCGCTGCTCCGTTCGATATCCGGGATCAACAGCAGCAGATAGATGAGATAGCCGGTACCGACGAAACGGCCGAAGATTCTGATCAGCCGGTCGGTCGAGTGGTGCGCCGCGTCGGTCGTACTCACCTGCTGCTCGTTGTTCATGCACCCCTCCCGGGAGAGGAGTGTAAACCAAGGTCAGGCGTGTTCGGTGCTGGTCTGCTGCGCCGATTCCCGCGCTGCCCTGATGCGGGAGCGTCGAACGAACACGGCGACGACGACGGCGGAGATCGCGACAACTGCTCCGGCCGCGATGTAGGGAGCTGCGGTGCCGGGCATCAGGCCCTCGAAGAACAGGACCGCACCGAAGACGAAGAACAGGATGGCCGCGCCGTACTGGATCATGCGCTCCGGCAGGTGCTTTCCGAGTACCGCGCCGACCACGATGGCGAGTGCATCGGCAGCGACCATGCCGACGGTAGAGCCGATCCACACGCCCACCCAGTCGTTGTCGGCGGCGAGAGTGACGGTGGCCAGCATCGTCTTGTCGCCGAGCTCGGCCAGGAAGAACGCCGACGCGATCGCGAGGAACGCAGATTTGGTGACCCGAGAGGCCTTCGCGCCCTCGTCGTCGGACAGGGAGTCGCCGCGTAGCGTCCAGAGGCCGAAGATGACGAACGCGATGCCGCCGACGATGGAGATCGCCTCGGTGGGGATCGATACACCGAGGAAGTGGCCGACCGCGACCGAGACCAGGTGCACCACGGTGGTGGCAACGGTGATGCCGCCGATGACGACGTACCACTTGTAGCGCAGGGCGAACGTCATGGCCATGAGCTGGGACTTGTCACCCAGCTCGGCGACGAAAATGACAGCGAAACTCAACAGTAATGCGGACAGCACAGCGGACTCCTCGGTCGTCGACAGGACCGAAGGTCTCGCCCACCGGAACTGGCCGGTTCAGGTGCCGGGTTGCATTCGAGCAACCAGTATGTCGACACGGTGATTGGGGGCTACTCCCCTTCGCTGCACACGACTGTAGGGGCGTCGTCGCGAATTGTCCAATGCGACAATAAGTTTGGGTTCCCGAAAATTCGTGTGCGGACAGCGGTCAGGATGCGAGGAGCATCGCCAAAACTGCGGTGTCGGGATCGTTGATGGGATCGAGACCGACCCGGCTGACCATCGAGGTCACGGTGCCGTCGGACTCTGCCTCCACCCACGCCGCCCGGTGGTCGAGTCCGAGATGTGGAAGGCCGGGGAGCAGAACGCAGCCGGACGCCGCGCCGACACATTCCGGGAGCGTCGGTGTCGTCTCCGACGGGGGATGCAGCATCAGCAGGGCGGCAGGTTGATGCGCGGCGAACCGTCCGGGAGCCAACGCGAAGTCACCGATCACCGGACCCTCGGCGACGACCAAGCCGACCGTTCCCGGCGCGGGGTCGTCGGGCAATTCCTCACGCACCCCGAACACCGTCGACGTCGCCAACAGGCCCGGCATCGAGGCCACCCGCACAGCGAGGGCCAGAAACTGCGCCCATTCCTTGGTTGTGTCCGGCCAGCGCCCGGAAACAACGAATCCGCGCAGCAGACCGGCGGCATGAAACGGTGAAACACCGATGAGATCTCGCTCGTCCATCTCGATCGTTCCTCCCAGACAGGTACAGGGCTCGAAGCCGGGTACACGACGTTGGGTAGGAAGAGAATGACGCGAAAACGGCTGGCACACAAGATGGGGAGAGTGCCAGCGAACTCCCTTCGAAGCGTGAATGGACCACTGCACCCGTCTGAGCGGGGCAGTGGTCCATCGACGCTGTCGGTGAAGCCGGTGGTGCGAGGACCTACGGGAAGATCAGACCCGGGGTCTTCGACGTTGCGGCCTCGAAACGAGCCTGGACGTCGGCCCAGTTGACGACGTTCCAGAACGCCTTCACGTAATCGGCCTTGACGTTCTTGTACTGCAGGTAGAAGGCGTGCTCCCACATATCGACCTGGAGCAGCGGGATGATGCCGAGCGGCACGTTGGCCTGCTGATCGTAGAGCTGGAAGGTGAGTAGCTTCTTGCCCAGCGAGTCGTAGCCCAGAACTGCCCAGCCGGAGCCCTGCAGGCCGTTGGCGGCAGCGGTGAACTGTGCGCGGAACTTGTCGAAAGAACCGAACTGGTCGTCGATCGCGGCACCGAGCTCACCCTCGGGCTTGTCGCCACCGTTGGGCGAGAGGTTCTTCCACCAGATGGAGTGGTTGACGTGGCCACCGAGGTGGAACGCGAGGTTCTTCTCCAGCAGGAAAATGGCTGCATGATCGTCGTTGTCACGCGCGGCGGCGAGCTTTTCGACCGCGGTGTTCGCGCCTGCGACGTAGGTCGCGTGATGCTTGGAATGGTGAAGCTCGTTGATCTCGCCCGAGATGTGCGGCTCGAGGGCGGAGTAATCGAAATCAAGGTCGGGCAAGGTGTACTCGGACACGTGGTTCCCTTCTCTAACGACGCCGTACCCATCGTGTGATGCGGGCACGTTCGTCCTACTGCGGATCTTTCGTAGGGTTCAACCCAATCTCATTCCTACCCCCAGTGCAACAGTTGTAACCGAGATGCTTTTCTCGGAATAAATTCGTGTGAACGAGACAAGCGAATTATTTGGCTGTGAATCTGCTCCGAATATCACGAATCAGTTGCGGAGCGGCCGCGGATTGGTCCTACAGATGAACGGAACCTAAACTCGCGGGTGTGGAAGGGGACCGACCGAGCCAGAATACGGTCGACAAGTCCGCCGCCACGCAGCCGGTCGACGCGCCCCGAGTCCAGATGGACGGTGCCGACCTCCTCCGCGTCATCGCCGTCCTCGCGGTGCTGTACTCACACATTTCGTTCTATCTGCTCGACGACATCGGCGGCGGCTGGTGGATGATCGACGTCGTCAACACCGTCCTCATCGAGGACGCAGGCCTCAACATGCACCTCTCGTTCGTCGGAGTCAGCATCTTCATGCTGCTCACCGGCCTGCTGATCACCCGATCCGCCATGCGGCAATCGCGTCGGGACTTCATGGTCGCGCGCCTCGCCCGCCTCGTCCCGGCGCTCTGGTTCGCCGTCGCCATGGCCGTCATCCTGGTCAAACTCGGCCTCAACGGAATGTTCAGCGGCCAACCCGGCATCACCAACGGCGAAGCGTTCCTCAGCTTCTTCCTCGGCGGCTTCTTCCTGCGACCGGAAGTTGCCGTCCTCGGCGTCACCTGGACCCTCGTCGTCCAGATCGTGTTCTACCTCTACTGCATCTCGATGCGCGGAACGCTGAACACCAGACCCATCGTGGTGCCACTCGTCGGAGCTGCACTGTGCGCCCTGGTGATCGTCTACAACCTCTACCTACCGCAGCCCTACACAGTCCCGTTCCTGACCAAGGTCGCGGGCGTACTCCCCACACTGTTTCTCGGCCAGATCGCCTACCTCGGATGGGCACGACTGATCACCTGGCGATGGGTTGTCGTCGGCGTCATCGCCCAGATCGAAGTGATCCGACTCGCCATCGAAGTCCACACCTTCTGGATGGGCGACACCTACCTCTGGACACTGCTCGTCGTCACCGGAACGGTCCTGATACTCGCCCGATACAACGGACCCATCACCCGCTGGCCCGTCATCCGATGGATCGGCACCCGGAGCTACGCGATCTACCTGATCCACACCCTCGTGCTCTACCGCATCTACGCAACCGTCGAACCACACCTGGGCCCCAGCGCCGCCGTCCTGGCATTCCTGGCCGGTACCGCCGCACTCGCCGAAATCATGTACCGATGGATCGAACTGCCCGCGGCACGACATATCAGCACTCACTACGCACGCCTGCGCGCCCGATCCGCCACCTGACCGACCCCCTGGGTACTCAATGTGACATTCAGTGGACTTTTGGGCAGTCAATGTCACGTTGAGTGGACTCAGGGGGCGGGTTTCGGCGGGGGTCAGAGCTGTGGGAGAACTTCGGATGCGACGAGTTCGAGGTGATCGAGGTCGGTGAGATCCATGGTCTGCAGGTACACGCGGGTGGCTCCGACAGCTCCGAAGCGACCGATTTTGTCGACGAGTTCAGCGGGGCTTCCAGCGGCACCGTTCTCGCGTAGTTCGGATACCTCGCGGCCGATGGCAGCGGCGCGACGTGTGATTTCTTCTTCGGTGCGGCCGCAGCAGAGGACGAGGGCGTTGGAGTAGACGAGCGAGTCGGGGTCGCGATCGGCTGCTGTGCAAGCTGCGCGGACGCGACCGAACTGTGTCTCGGTATCGGCCAGCGAGGCGAAGGGGATGTTGAACTCGTCGGCGTATTTCGCGGCGAGTGCCGGGGTGCGCTTCTTGCCTCCGCCGCCGATGACGATGGGCGGGTGCGGCGTCTGCACCGGCTTGGGGAGCGCGGGGGAGTTCGTGACGGGGTAGTGCGTGCCCGCGTGTGAGAACGTCTCGCCGACGGGGGTGTCCCAGAGTCCGGTGATGACGGCGAGTTGCTCCTCGAGCCGGTCGAAACGTTCACCGAGCGGAGGGAACGGGATGCCGTAGGCCTTGTGCTCGTCCTCGAACCAGCCGGCACCGAGGCCGAGGTCGACGCGGCCGCCGCTCATGGCGTCGACCTGGGCGACGCTGATGGCCAGGGGCCCCGGGTAGCGGAAGGTCGCTGAGGTGACGAGGGTGCCCAGGCGAATGGTCGAGGTCTCGCGGGCCAGCCCGGCCAGGGTGATCCACGCGTCGGTGGGCCCTGGGCCGCCGTCACCGCTCATCGCGAGGTAGTGGTCGGATCGGAAAAATGCGCCGTAGCCGAACTCCTCGGCAGCTTTCGCGACGCGGAGCAGTTCGTCGTAGGTGGCACCCTGTTGCGGTTCGGTGAAGACGCGTAGCTCGATGGACGGGAGGGGAGCCTGCGGAACGACCTGCGGTGGGTTAGTCATGTTCGCCAGCCTAAACAGCGGCTTCACGGGACCGCAGACGATGGCTGTGTCAAATCACCATCGATCCACAGGCCGAGTTGGTACTCGATACACCGGGGGACCGACTCGACGCTCTGACCTGTGGATAGAAACCGGCACAGACCCCGATTCTGTGGATCGATCTGTGGATACTGTGGATAACTTCTGTGACTGCAGTGATGTAGGTCATAGCGAGGTCGCGCTTCGGTCGCGAGGACACGGGTAGCAGCCCCGCGCGGACGCGTGACAAGATCGAGGTGTGTCGCATCCCGAGCAGTCGCCTGCCGTCACCGTCGATCGCCTGCCGGTGCCGTTCCCTACGACGGCCATCCTGCTCGACGTGCGCGAGGACGACGAGTGGCAAGCAGGACACGCTCCGG
>NZ_LVCU01000001.1:0-6336 GCF_001647185.1 Rhodococcus sp. EPR-147 | reverse complement strand
GACCACCATGAGAAGTCGCAGTTGCTGCCGAACATCGGCGATGGCCGTGGTGTCACCCAGCAGCGAGAGCGTTGATCCGTCCGGTAGTGGCTCGGTGATCTCCAGTGAATCCGAGGGTGGGGCAGGGGGATTGGGCGGACCAGGGGGAGCGGGAGCGTCGGAGGGGCCAGGAGGCGGTGTGGCCGGCCCGGGTCTGTCGTCCCGAGATCGGGCCTCGCCGCCCGGCACACCGTAGACCGTGCCGTCGGACGTGGTGACCCGAACTCGAATGGCATCGCCCTGCAACGCCTGCACCAGATCCTCGGAGCCGACGCCGCTCTCGACCAGTTCGACTGCGCGGTCCGCTCGATCGGTCAGTCGCGCATCGAGATCACGGCGGAGCTGCTGTCCCAGAACGACATCCACCGAAGAACCCACCACGACGAGCAGAACCGCGAACAGTACGACGACGGTGGCGACCACGCGCTTGCGCAACGAGGGCGTCGGCGTGTGATTCACTGCGGCGCTCGCAGTGCATAACCGAGGCCACGGACAGTGTGGATCAACCGCGGGCCATGGGTCTCCATCTTGCGACGCAACGCACTGATGTGGACTTCCACCAGGTTGGCGTCGTACGCGCCGTAGCCCCACACCGATTCGAGGATGGACGTTTTCGAGACGGTACGACCGCGTTGCGCGACGAGGAAGGTTGCCAGCCGGAGTTCGGTCGCCGTCAGGTCGAGCACCTGACCGGCGCGAGTGACGACGCCGGCGGATTCGTCGACCAGTAGATCGCCCACTTGAATCGCGTCCGAGGATCTGCCGCGTCTACGCAGCACCGATCGCGCTCGGGCAACCACCTCGTCGAGTTGAAACGGCTTGACCACGTAGTCGTCGGCACCGTCGCTCAAACCGCGCAGTCGGTCCTGCAGCTGGTCCTTCGCGGTGACCATGATGATCCCCGCATCACTGCTCTGGCGGACGACGTCGATGAGCGCGAACCCGTCCCGCGCACCGGGCAGCATGACGTCGAGGATCACCACGTCCGGGCGGAAGCCTGCCATCGTGGTTTCGAAGCCGTCGCCGTCGGGCAAGGACGCGGCGGTGAATCCCGCGTCCTCGAATGCGGCCACCAGCGCTTCCCGGATGGGCAGCGAGTCCTCCACCACCATCACCCGGGGAGCGGAACTGTATGTCATTCCTCGATTGTCACTCACCAGCTGAAGTGATCCTGAAGATACGCGCGGCTTCAGGGTGACTTCAGCTAGCGGCGGCAGGGTCGGTGACAGAACGAAACGAACGAGACAGTCCGAACAAGGAGTGAACGTGAACGATCAGACCCAGCCGATCCCGGCGGCATCGAACCCGGCCGAGCCCGCTGCTCCCCAGCAGAACGAGCCGAAGCGATGGAAGGGCCGTGTGCCACTGGTGGCAACAGCGGCCGCGGGACTCGCAGTAGGGGCGCTTGTCGCATCGGCAGTCTTTGCTGCCACCGGGCCGGACGTCTCGCCCGGAGTGTCCACGGTCGCGTCGTCGTCGACGCTCGGGGAGCGGACCGACGGCGGTGGCGGGTTGGATGTACCTTCGGTGCCGGCCGCTCCGGACTCCGGTGACGGATCGACGGCTCCCACCCCGTCCGACGGTGCTACCCCGCCTGCCCCGGGTGATGGCGAAACTCCGCCTGCTCCGCCCGCGGGTGGTCCGGGCAAGGGTGGACCGGGAGAGGGCGGCCCCGGTCCGGGTGGGCCGGGTAAGGGTGGGCCGGGTGCCCTGTGCGCACCGGAAGACGGTGCGACGCCGCCTGCTCCGGCTGATGGTTCGACGCCGCCTGCTCCGCCGACTCCGGGTGCTGAGGGAGACGATGCGACTGCGCCTGCACCCCCGGCTCCGGCTGATGGTGCGACGCCTCCCGCGCCGCCCGCAGCACCCGCTTCCTGAATCAACCTCTTCCAGCCCCGCACCGTGTTCTCGGTGCGGGGCTGGTGTCGTTGTGTGGACGGTGTGCTCGGTTCAGGCGATGTGGGGGCCTGCTCGGGCGTGTGATGGTCTGGGTTCTCGATACGGGTCGACGGTTGCTGGCGGTACGAACCAGGGGTGGTTGTCGGTGCCGATGAACACTTCCCAATCGGAGTGGTGGATGAGGCGGTGGTGGAATCCGCAGAGTAGGACGAGGTTGTTCATGTCGGTGGGTCCGCCGTCGCCCCAGTGCCAGATGTGGTGTCCTTCGGTCCAGGCGGCGGGTTTTCCGCAGCCGGGGAACGCGCAGCCGTGATCGCGGGCGGTGAGAGCTCTGCGCTGTTTCGCGGTGACGGTGCGGGCGGTGCGGGCGAGGTTGAGTGGGTTGCCGTTCTCGTCCATCACGATCGCAGTGAGAACACAGTCGCAGGCCAGTTGGCGGGAGGTGTTGCGGGAGAGCGGTCCCATCCACGGCAGCCACCCGACCGAAGTGCCATCGCCGAACAAGTCGCGATACGCGCCACGATCAGCGGCCGAGGGCGTGTCGGACGCGTCTGCTGTGTCGGCTTGCATCGGTGCGCCGGTGTTGATGTCGACGGGATCTGCTGTGTCGGTGTCGGATTCGGCTGCTGCGCGTGAGGTTTCGTCGTCGGTGATGTCGTCGTCGCCGCCGCAGTTCTGGAGGTCGGTGAGATCGCGCAGGCTGATGTGCAGGTTCAGGTGCGGGCGTTCACCGCCTTCGATGGGGCGATCGCTGGAGGCGAGGTATTGGTCGAGGATGTGTCCGAAGGCGTCGGCTCTGCGCTTGGCGGGGCTGCGATCGTCTTGGGTTCCGTCGGCGGCGGGGTGGGGTTCGGTCAACGGGGAGAGTGCGGTGAGCAGCTTTTCTCCGGTGACAGCATCGAAATCACCTTTCAACACCAGCCGCCCGTTGAGGGTTGTGGAGGCGAAGAGTTCGTTGCGGTCGGTGTTCTCGGCGGGTGGTTTCTTGGTGCCGAAGCTGTCTTCGAGTCTGGTGATCGCTGCTCGGATGCGGCCGGTGCGTGCGTCGGGTCCTGTCGCAGATTTGATCAAGGCGGCGCGGGCCATATTGCGACCCTCTTCCGGGAGGTTTTCCGGTGGGGTTTCGGCGAAGGTGAGGATCAGGGCGGCGTGATCGACGGTCATGACACCGGTGTTGACGGCGGCGGCGATGTCGGGAAATGCAGCCATGCCGCGGGCGAGAGCGACGATCTTGGTGGCTTTGGACGGTGAGAGCAGGGTGGTGGAGGTCAGCCATCCGGCGGGTCCGGGGAATCCGAGTTTCTCCCGGCTGACGCGGGTGTCGATCTCGGCGACGAGAGCGATCCGGCGGGCTTCCAACAGCTGGATTCGGTGGGAGACCGCGGCAGATTCGGCGAGCAGTTCGCTCTCGCTCAGTTGCCAGATCTCCGTGGTCATGGAAGCCAGTGTATCGAACGCGCGTTCGACTGACAACCGTAGTGCAATCGAAAACTATTGCCCTGCATAAGGATTCGAGATCCGGAACCTGTCGGAGGCGTGTGATAGGCGTTGGTGGAACCTGACGTCAGGCGATGCGCTCAGTCAGCTTCTTTGGCAACGGTTTCCAGCTCGGCTCGATATGCGGCCCACCAGGCTTCGTTGCCGTCGGTCATGTTCTCGTTGCCGAGTCGTAGGCCTACGGAGTTGTCGATGAGTTCGCGCACTATGTCCGCATGCCCAGCGTGCCGGTTGGTTTCGGCCACGAGGTGCACGAGCACGCGGTGCAGGGTTACTTCCTGCTTCTCGACGGGCCAGTGCAGGACGCGTCCGACGGTGTCGAGGTCGTTCGTCTCGATGGTCCTGTCTGCGTGCTTCCAGGCCTCGCGGTACAGGGCGACAATGGATTCGGTCGATTCGTCGGCCGCGGCCCACATATCGGAGTTCAGGCGGGCCGTGGCCGCTGCCTCCAGTTCCCCGAACCGAGCTGGAAACTCACGTCCGAAGGTGGGGCCGAAGTAGCCGTATTCGACGATCGCCAGGTGCTTGATCAAACCCAACAGGTTCGTACCGGTCGGTGTCATCGGCCGCCGTCTCTGGTATTCGGTGAGGCCGTCGAGCTTCCACAGCATGTTCTCGCGGGCGATCCGCAGATACTGGTGCAGCTCGTCCTTCATGCCGTTCAGCTCACCGACGCGTGCCAGACGAGAGCGGCAGCCAGCGCACCGAGTCCGTTCAACGACCAGTGCAGGGCGATGGGCGCGATCAAACTGCCGCTACGACTACGCAGCCACGTGAACACGACACCCGCCGCCGCAGTCGCCACCACGGCCAGCGCTATGCCGACGATCTGCCCGAACAGCCCGCCGCCGAGAAAACCGCTCAGCCCGACGTTGCCCGCCGTCAGTCCCAGCGAGGACGCGATATGCCACAGACCGAACAGCAGAGACCCTGCAGCGAACACACCCCGAGCCCCATAGATGCGGCCCAAGGTGCCGTGCAGCACCCCGCGGAACGCGAGCTCTTCCGGGATGACGGTCTGCAGGGGGATGACGATCATCGATGCGACGATGGCGGCGGAGACGGTTGCGTATCGATCGGCCATGAAGAACGGGCGGGTCAGTGGCAGCAACGCGCCGATCGCGACGACAGTGAGGACGACCCCGACGGCTCCGAGTGCGTACAGGGATCCGGTCCTCCACTGCTTCGGAGACAGTCCCAGTTCGGCCCATCCCAGACCGCGTCGGTTCGCCAGGACGACCAGCAGGACAGCGGCGATCGGAACCGTCGCGATACTGGCCCACACCGTCGTGAAGTGCGCGATGAGGTTGGTGCCCACGAGTACGAGGACGACGATGGCGACGTCGAGGTAGGCGTGGAAGGTGCGTCGGGGTGCCACGCTCCCGGCTGGATTCACAGCAAGCATTGGATCGAGTGTACTGGCGTCAGCTGTGAGTGACCGATGAATCGAGGCTTCGGTCGAGGCCTTTGCCGTCGTAGATGCGGGTGAACACCACGCCGAACACGAGTCCGATGAGCAGCCCGAGAGACGTCATGCCCACCGAGTGCTGCAGGCCTGCGTCGAGCGAGGCGTTGAAATACAGGATCGAGCGGGTGCCGAGGAAGATCTGATGCATCGGCTCGAACTGCGCGAGCCAGGTGAAGATCGGCGGACTCGCTTCGAGGGGGATGGTGCCGCCCGATGACGGCAACGCCAGGATGATGAACACGATCAGATTGATCAGCAATCCGGCCGTGCCGAACGCAGACATCACCGCCAACGCCGTGATGCCCACCGCGGTGATCGCGAACGCGCCGTACGTCCACAGGGTCCATGCATGGGTGATCGGCATGCCGAGCAGATGGCTGATCAGCAGATACAGGGCAGACACCAGCATGGCGAGAACGACCATCACGAGCCATTTCACGAGCAGCGTCTGGAAGCGGTTGATCAGGGTCGGTCCGCGGTGGATGTACTTGGGACCGATCTCCGTGGGTGTGAACCCGAGTAGTCCGTCGACGAGTGCGCTGACGATGGTCGCTCCGGTGAAGCCGGCCAGGACGAGCAAGAGCGCGTAGTAGAAGGCGGACAAGCCACCGCCGGTGCCGTCGGGCAGAGGATCGTATTGGGCAACGATCACATCGATCGGTTGTGCGAGGGTGAGGGCACTCGCACCGGCGAGCTGAGTATCGCCGAGCTGCTGGCGCACCTGTTCGGTGATCTGTTGTCCCACAGTTTCATTGACCGACTCGAATGCAGGTGACGCCACTCCGGTCACGAGCGACATCCCGAAACTGCCGGCCCGTGGGTTGGTGTAGACCGTGATGATCGGCTTCTCGACGTCCCCGGGAATCACACTCGCCTGCGCGAGAATTCCCATCCTCTTGGTGAAATCGCTCGGGATGACGATGGACCCGTAGGCCTCTGCCGTCGACAGCAGTGATTGTGCTTGCGCCGGACCGACTTCCCGGAAGTCGACCTTCTCCGAATCGACGTTCTGCAGCAGACCCTCGACGATGTCGTTGCCGATGTTGCGCTGCTCGCCTGCGAGGGTGTCGCCCTCGTCCTGGTTCACGATCGCGATGGGGAGGTCGTGCAGATTGTTCCTGGGATCGAGCACACCGCCCAGGTACAGCGCGGCGAGGAACGACATCAGTGCCGACACCACCAGGATGGGCGCGAGCCAGAAACGCGGCGAACGAAGGACGTCGGCCATCGACCGAGGAGTTCTGTCGGAGGTCACCGGATCAGTGTCGCAAGTCCGGCCCCCACGTGCGCGTTTATTCGTAGCAGGCTACGAGTAAACGCGCACGTGCGGCGCAGCCGCTCCTCATATGGAGGTCGGCCTGTCAACGACGGCATGGTGAAGCGGTGGCACGCACCGTCGTGTGTGCCACCGCTTCCTGTTGCCGGGATGGTGA